>NZ_JAYPMU010000005.1:175036-200615 GCF_038130085.1 Halopseudomonas sp.
CGTCAAGATTGACGACCGGGGTGCCTTCGTTGTCTTCGATCAGACCTTCAACCGTAGTGCTGCTGCCCAGATCCGCACCGGTGACCGAGGTCAGCGTCATGTGCAGGTTTTCAAAGGTGCCCACACCACCCTCAAACACCAGGTCATCCACGGTCGGGATAACAATGCTGCCGGTGGTGCTACCAGCCGGAATGATCACGCTGCCGGTGAGGACAACCGGGACGATGTCGCCCGATTCAGCCGTCCCATCCAGCGTCAGCTGCCAGTTCACCGTCACCGGTTCGTCCGACTCACCACTCATGGTGATGCCAAACACCAAATCACCGCCTTCGACGACCTGTGCACCAACGCCTTCAATCTGATCCAGACTCACTACCGGCGGCTGCTCGTTGTCCTCAATCAGGCCAGCAGCAGTCAGGTCGCCAGGCGCGGCAGCGACCACATCGGTGATAGAAACGACCAAATCTTCGAACGTGCCAGGGCCCCCTTCAAAGATATCGTCGTCGAAGGTCGGGATAGAAAGGAGATAACTGGTACTACCGGCAGGAATGGTTACCGTGCCTGTCAGCACAGCTCCATCAGGGAGGTCGCCTACACTCGCAGAGCCCAAGGTAACCGACCAGGTAAAACTCACTGGAACTGTACTTGGTCCAGACAGGGAAATAACGAAGTCAAGGGTGCCACCCTCGACGGTCTGAGCGCCACCCGCATCGCCTGTGGGCTCAACCGGTGTAATGGTAATGACCGGAGGCTCTTCATCGGGGAAGAACAGATCTTCTTCGTTAGGTACTTCCAGCGCAGCCGTTGCTAAAGGTCCGGTATCAAGACCTACATTCGGCGTCACCCGCAAATCGAGGCGATCCAACAGAACGAAAGAATGGCCACCGCCCTGCCCACCGGCACCACCAGCGCCGCCAGCAGCTGGGCCCGCCGCGGTCGCTTCAAGCAATTGAGTCGGGTCGACGCCGGCTGCGATCGCAGCCTGGATGGCGTCTACGTCTAGATCCTGGGGCTGCGCTGCACCGCCGGAACCGCCTTCGTCTGCAACAAGGAAGGAAGAGTCGCGACCGAGATCGACCTCGCGACCATCGCTGAGCTGCAGCGTCACGCTGCCTTGCTCGCCAGTCGTGACCTGTTCGCCAGCCATCACCCGGTCACCTTCAACCAACAGGCGCTTTTCCCCGCTGGGAGTGACAACGAATACCTGACCGACAACTTGAGTAACCTTTGCGCTGGTAGCCATTTTCATGACTCCTTTCATTTCATGTGGACAACAGTCACGGGGATATCGTTACTTGACGTCGACCCGAGAACCCTCGGCTTCCCTTCACATACCCTCAACGCCGACTCCACTAGACTCCCTGAAAAGAGACAGCCACCACACGGCGCAGAGAAATCGTCAACCTACCGACACACACAAACCAAAAAAATCCGACATGTCAATTTGCTGACTAACAACAAATATACTAAACCTTCTCTAAGGCTGCTCTTCCCGTTTTAGATGCATTGGCAATATGCCGGGAAGGCGCTGGTTCGATTTGGTATCAAAACAGCATCAGTAAGACGGATCTCCTGTCGAAAAGTCTGACTAGACTTGAGAACAAACGCGGGCCAGACCCGCTAAGAACTAACAACCGGCGTTACATCAAGGAGGATCTATGAAATCCTTATCCCCGTGGCAGTTCCTGGTACTGCCGCTGACCCTGTCCGTGTCTCTAGCCACTTCGGCTCAATCACTGCCCGAAGCAATCCAGACAGCCATCGACAACCATCCCGAGCTGCGCGCCTCAGCCAGCAGCCGACTTTCAGCGGAACAAGACCTCAAAGGCGCCCGGGCCGGATACTTGCCGACCATCGACCTCACTGGTGGCTACGGCAGAGAGGGAACGGATAGCCCCTCCACACGCGCAGCCAACGACAGCCACTCAACACACCTAACCCGCGGCGAAGGATCCCTGCGCTTGGGCCAGATGCTGTTCGATGGCTTCGCCACCTCGAACGAGGTCGGCCGCAACGTTGCCACCGTCAACTCGCGCGCTTATCGCGTTCTAAGCACGGCGGAACAGATCGGCCTCGCTACTGCAGACGCTTACCATCAAGTGCTGATGCGCCGAGAAATGGTGCGTTTGGCAGAAGAAAACATGATGAGCCATGAGCGTGTGCACGATCAGATTCGCCTGCGCAGCGAGCGCGGCGTCGGCCGCAATGCTGACTTGGACCAAGCAGAAGCTCGTCTAGCCCTGGCTCGCAACAACCTGGTTACCGAGCAAGCCAACCTGGCAGACGCGGAAGCGGTCTACTACAGCATTGTCAGTCAGCCACCCGGTGATCTGAGTTTGCCGGCACCCATCACTGGCCTGCTGCCGGAATCGGTTGAAGCCGCCATGCAGGACATCCCGAACAACCCCTACATCAAGACAGCAGAAGCGGACCGTATCGCCGCAGAGCGGCAATACGAGTCGGCCAAATCGCCGTTCTACCCCCGCTTCGATCTGGAGCTGGCGCGTAACTTTGACAGCAATCTGGATGGCACCCCCGGCCACTACAACGAATGGCAGGCGATGGTGCGTATGCGCTACAACCTGTTCAGCGGTGGTCGCGACAAGGCTCGCATGGAGTCCAGCGCCCATCAGATTAATGAAGCGATCGAGATTCGCAACAACGCTTACCGCCAGCTAAGCGAAGAACTGCGACTGGCTTGGAACGCGATGGACAGCGCACGCAAGCAGGTGCCAATTGCCCAGCAGTATGTTGATCACACCGTGCGCGTACGCGAAGCCTACCGCCAGCAGTTCAACATTGGCGAGCGAACCCTGCTTGACTTGCTCGACAGCGAAAACGAGCTCTTCACCGCACAGCGTAGGTTGACCGAAACTCGCTTCTCCGAGTATCTGTCCCAGTACCGCCTGCTTGCTGTTGCTGGAGAGTTACTGCGCAGCCAGTCGGTAGTCCCGCCGGCTGAATCCATGGCTCTGAGCGACTCAGGCTCTCCGTACTCCGACTTGCCAACAGGTCAATAACGTTTTGACAGCGCCTGATGTACTGACGGGGCCAAAAGGCCCCGAACAGGGGGCGAACAGCAACGCAGGGGGCGACCCTCGTAGCCGTTTCGATGATCCACTGCTCGACGCACTGCTGATCCTCTGCACCTGCCTGCAGGTGCGGACCAGCCGTGGCGTGCTTGCTGCCGGCCTGCCCTTGCAGGACCAGCGTCTTACCCCCGAACTGCTGCCGCGTGCAGCAGCCAGAGCAAATCTCCAGGGGCGTATTCTCAACCGTCCACTGGATCAAATTGACGACATTGCCCTACCTGCCCTGCTGTTCCTGAAGGACGGTCGCAATGTCGTACTGGAGTCCTGGCAAGGCGCAGATAAAGCACGCCTGCTCACCAGCGAGTCTGCGGGCGGCGCCAAGCTTATTGAGCGCTCTAAACTAGCGGAGCTGTACTCCGGTCGCGCGTTTTTTGCCCAACCCCGGCACCGTTACGAAGTTCAGCTGGACTCGCCCTTACCGCGCACCAAGCACTGGTTCAAGGATACTCTGCGGCTGTCTCGGCGCCTGTATGCCGACTCCATGGTGGCCAGTTTTCTGATCAACCTGATTGCGCTGATGACGCCCTTGTTCGTCATGAACGTTTATGACCGGGTTGTCCCTAACCAGGCCACGACGACGCTTTGGGTATTGGCGATTGGCATTTCCCTGGCCCTGCTGTTCGACCTGATACTGCGCACCCTGCGCAGCTATTTTCTCGATCTTGCCGGGAAAAAGACTGACCTCATTCTGTCCGCAACGCTGTTTGAACGCATCCTGGGCATGAACCTGAAGGCGCGTCCGACGCGAGTCGGCAGCTTTGCGCAGAACATTCATGAGTTCCAGAGTCTGCGCGACTTCCTTACCTCGCTGACACTGACCAGCGTAATCGACGTTCCCTTTTCGCTCCTGATCCTGCTGGTAATCGGCTTTATTGGTGGCCCGCTGGTTGCCATTCCGCTGCTGGCCTTTCCGCTGACCATCCTGCTCGGCTGGATCATTCAAGGGCCCCTGGCTCGCTGCATTGACCAGACCCTGCATCTGGCCAGTGAGCGACAGGCGATGCTGATTGAAACGCTGGGTGGCATTGATCTGCTGAAAGTGAACTGCGCCGAGAGTGAACGCCAACGCCAGTGGGAGTCCACCGTCGGCGCGCTGGGCCGACTGGAGATGAAGGCCCGTAAATTGTCGACTCTGGCGGTAAACGGCACCATGTTCCTGCAGCAGCTGGCAGGCATTGGCATGATCGTCTCGGGCGTCTACCTGATCGGCGATGGTGCTATCAGCATGGGTGGCCTGATCGCATGCTACCTGCTGAACAGCCGGGCCCTGGCACCGTTGTCTCAAGTTTCCAGTCTGCTAACCCGCTATCAGCAGGCGCGACTGACCATTGGCACCACCGACAGCATGATGAACATGCCCCAAGAGCGTCAGCCGCAGGCGATTCCGACCCAACGCCGCCAGCTCCATGGTGCAATCGAAGCGCGTGATGTCTGCTTCACTTATCCCGAGCAGCAATATGCCGCACTGGAAAATCTCAACCTGCGCATCATGCCCGGCGAGCACGTCGGCATCATTGGGCGCAGCGGGTCAGGAAAAAGTACGCTGGAAAAGCTGCTGCTGAATCTCTATCAGCCAGACAGCGGGCACCTACTGGTCGACGGCGTCGACATTCAGCAGCTGGAAGTGGCAGACCTGCGCCACAACATCGGCTACGTACCGCAGGATATCCAGTTATTCAATGGCACCCTCCGAGACAACCTGACGTTAGGTGCACGCTATGTGGATGATGAGCGTCTGCAACAAGTTGCCGACATGGCCGGAGTCAGCGACTTCGCCCGCCTCCACCCACTCGGACTAAACCTGCAGGTTGGCGAACGTGGGATGAACCTATCGGGCGGTCAGCGCCAGGCCGTTGCGGTGGCCCGCGCACTGCTGCTGGACCCGCCGCTCCTGGTTCTGGACGAGCCAACCAGCGCGATGGATAACAGCAGCGAGGAACGCCTGAAGCGACAGCTGCAACCCATTCTCAAAGATCGCACCCTGATACTGGTGACGCACCGCGCCTCGATGCTGTCACTGGTGCACCGGCTAATCGTGATTGACGGCGGCAAGATCGTCGCCGACGGCCCCAAGGAACAGGTACTCGAAGCCTTGCGCAAAGGACACGTGAATGTCGCACGCAGCTAAGCCCACTTTGCAGTTAAACGGCGGCCCTGCACCCAGCAAACCAGCCACGGCCACCGACACTCCCTTGCCGGACCTGACCCACGCGATTCTCGAGGACTCACCGAAGTCAGCGCGCATGATGCTTTGGGCACTGGTCGCTTTTCTGCTCACCGGATTGCTCTGGGCGCACTTTGCCAAGGTCGAAGAGCTGACCCGGGGACTTGGTAAGGCCATCCCCCCCGGCAAGCTGCAACGCGTGCAGAACCTCGAAGGCGGTATCGTTGCTGAAATTCTGGTCCGCGAGGGCCAGATCGTCGAGAAAGGTGCCCCACTAATACGCCTAGACGACACCCGGTTCGCCTCCAACGTGCAGGAAACACGCGCAGAGCAGCTGGGCAAGCAGGCCAGAATGGCCCGGCTCACCGCTGAAGCCGAGGGTGGGGAGTTGGTTATGCCTGAAGAGGTATTGCGCGAAGCCCCTGAACTGGCCGAGGCCGAGGTAGACCTGTACAAATCACGCCAACGACGCTTGGCAGACGAGCTGGCAATCCTCGACGAGCAACGCCGCCAGCGCGAGCAGGAACTGAATGAGCTGCGTTCGAAGCAGCGCCAGTTCAGCAACAGCCTTGGGCTGCTGCGCCGCGAAATCAACATGTCAGCGCCGCTGGTAAAAGATGGCGCCATCTCAGAGGTAGAAGTGCTTCGCCTGCGTCGGGCAGAGGTCGAGACCCGCGGCAATCTGGACGGCACGACCTTGGCTATACCCAGAGCGGAATCGGCGCTACGCGAAGTCGAACGCAAAGCCGAGGAAGCGCAAAACCGCTTCCGCAGCGAAGCCTTCGAGGAACTGAACCAGACCCGCATTGACCTGCAGAAAACCTCCGCCTCGGGTCTGGCCCTGGAGGACCGAGTACGCCGAACGCTGGTTACGTCGCCGGTGCACGGCATCGTCCAGCAGTTACTGGTCAACACCATCGGCGGCGTTATTCAGCCCGGCAGTGACCTGGTCGAAATTATCCCGCTGGACGACACTCTGCTGTTCGAGGCCAGAATCCGCCCGCAGGATATCGCTTTTCTGCATCCGGGCCAGGAGGCCATGATCAAGATCACAGCCTACGACTACACCATTTACGGGGGGCTCAAAGGAGAGTTGGAGCACATCAGCGCAGATACTGTGACTGATGAAAACGGCGACAGCTTTTATTTGATTCGCCTGCGTACCGACCAGAATCACTTGGGCTCGGCAGACAAGCCCTTGCTGATCATCCCCGGCATGGTCGCCAGCGTAGACATCATCACCGGCCGCAAGAGCATTCTGAGCTACCTGCTGAAGCCGGTGCTGCGAGCCAAAGCCGAGGCCCTGCGCGAGAGGTAAGCGTCCTCAGGCTGCTGCGGAAACCCAGCGCTGCAGCAGCCCGAGCACTTCACCCGCGGGGCGGAAACCGTTACACAACAACGCCAACTGACCATCGCGTTCGGCAAACAGAATCGGCAGCTCCGCAAATCCCCTGTCAGCCACCCAATTCCAGTCCTGATCCAGCTGCTGCTGTGTTTCCGGATGGTCAAACCGTGCAGCAAAGGCCTCCGCGTCGTAGCCCGTATCGAACGCGATCTGCCGCAGCACTGTGGGCTGAGTGACATCCAGGCCCTGAGCATAGAACGCATGCTGCACGGCCCGCGCAAATGGCCAAGCCAAGCGCTCATCCAGACTACGCGCTGCGATCAAGGCACGACTGGCCGGACCGACGTTGAACACCAACGATACCGGCAACTCATGAGGGTCGGAGAAAGGCTGCCCGCTCAGTGCTGCAACCGCCTGCCAATGATCAGCCAAGGCTTGGCGCGATGCAGTATCCAGAGGCGTTTGCAGATGAGAACGCAAGCTGCCGGCGACCAGACGCAACGGCAACTCGGGAAACTCAACACGAATGGAGTCGAGCAGCGGCGCCAGTCCCCAGCACCATGAACACATCGGGTCCATCACATAGATCAGGCGCTGCTGCATGCGGTACTCCGTATCTGGTATCAGCGATCAGCCTTGGCGTTCGGTGACGCCTGCGACGGGGACATGCCGATTGGGTGCGGACGATTTTGCGCCTTGGCCAGTTGAATCTGGCGCTGACGTTCCTCGGCACGCTGACGGGTTTTTTCCGGCAGACTGTCGTAGCAGTGCGGACAGCTGATGCCCTCTTCATACTGTGGCGACGCCATATCCTCTGCAGAGACAGGATGACGGCAAGCGTGGCACTGATCGAATGACCCCGGAGCCAGATCATGGCGCACGGTTACCCGGTTGTCGAACACGAAGCACTCACCATTCCACATCGACTCTTCAGCCGGCACGTCTTCAAAGTACTTGAGGATGCCACCCTTGAGATGAAACACCTCGTCAAAGCCCTCTTCCAGCATATAGCTGGAGGCCTTTTCGCAGCGAATGCCCCCGGTACAGAACATTGCCACCTTTTTGTGACGTTTCGGATCGAAGTGCTCGCGCACGTACTCGGGAAATTCGCGGAAGGTCTTGGTCTGCGGATCAATCGCACCTTCGAACGTGCCGATAGACACTTCGTAGTCGTTGCGAGTGTCGATCAGCAGCACTTCCGGATCACTGATCAGCGCGTTCCAGTCCTTGGCTTCAACATAAGTGCCGACTTTGCTGGTCGGAGAAATGCCGGGGACACCGAGCGTCACAATCTCTTTCTTGAGTTTGACCTTGGTACGGTAGAACGGCATTTCCTCGCAGTAGGACTCCTTGTAGTCCAGATCGGCGAGACGGGCATCGGAGCGCAGCCAGTCAAGCACTCGGTCCATGCCCTCGCGCGGGCCCGCGACGGTGCCATTGATGCCTTCCAGGGCCAGCAACAGGGTACCTTTGACGCCGTTGGCGACCATAGTGTCAAGCAGCGGCTGACGGAGAGTTTCGTAGTCGTCCAGTTGGACGAACTTGTAGAGTGCCACAACAACAATTGCAGACATGCTTACCTCGGCATTCAGTGGGCGCCCGCGTAAAGGGCGTACTTTTTGAAAGGGCGCATTCTAGCAAAGCAACTGGCGACAACAAACCGCCAGCAGGCAGACGGTCAGTGCCAGGCCCTAGTCGGCCTTGCTGCCACCCAGGCAGTTTGGCGAAGCCGGCGCCTGCTGGCGTTGCTGCCACTCGGCCGGGGTATAGGTGTGCAACGCCAGGGCGTGAATCCGCTGCATCAGCGCACCCAGCGTCGCGTAAACAGCCTGGTGACGCTTGACCGAGTTGAGCCCGGAAAAGCGCTCACTGACCACCACTGCCTTGAAATGGGATTCAGAACCGGGCGGCACGCTATGCATATGACTCTCGTTAACCAACTCCAGATGAGTCGGGTCGAGTGCCTGTAGTGCCTGTTCAAGTGCTTGCTGGACGACGGCCATGGTCACCTCCTGAAAAACGGGACGCCATTGTAGCGCACCAGCCGGATCAGGAGCCGGCTGGCGGCGGCGTCACAGACAGCCGGCGCAGGCGGCGCTGCTTCAGACTGTTCATCAAGCTCGGCGCTAGCGCGATCAGCGCAGAGCCGCACACCACCAGCAACGCGCCAAGATAGGCCAGACTGTTCAATATCTCCGGCTCGATCACACCCGGCCAGATCATGGCTCCGAGGGCAACCAGCGAGAAGGTGAACAACGGCGTGGTGGTCACCGTCGCACTCACCCGGGATGCCTCCCAGTGAGCGAGCGCCTCCGCAAAAGCGCCATACGCTACCAGGGTATTAAGGCAGCACCCGAGCAACAGCCAGGTTTGCACTGCGTTCAACGAAAACAGTTGAGACGGCGTTGCCAACGGCCAAATCAGTGCCGCGCAGGAAAGATAGATCACCATCATGACCGACACCGAAGACCAGACGGTCAGCAACTGCTTCTGAGCCAAGCCGTACAACGCCCAAGAGAAAGCCGAGGCAATGGCGATCAGAATCCCTAGCGTGTAGCCGCTCATTTGCGTCATCAACTCAACCAGTCGTTGATTGAAGAACAGCACGAACCCTGGAAGCAGCACAGCCAGGCCTAGCACCTGACCAATACCGAAGCGTTCGCGAAACACCAGCATGCTACCCAGCATCAACATCACCGGCGCGGTCTGGATGATCAACTGCATGGTGCCCGCAGAGAGTCGATTGAGCGCCATCAGGTACAACACATAGTTGAACGCAAGGCCAAGCACCGCGACCACCAGCAAGCCCCGGTTGCGAGTAGACAGGCTCCGAATCGAAGGCAATCGCCGCTTGGCGGCCAGCCAGAGAAGCAGCACCAGGCCGGCGCTCAGCAGTCGGTACCAGGTCACGGTATAGGGGTCCATGATCTTGAGTACTTCCTTGAGCATGATCGGCAGAACGCCCCACAGCATGGTGGTAGTCAACGCCAACAGGAATCCGTAAAGCCAGCGGCCGGATGAAACATGCATGAAGCACACTCGGAAAAGACAGGGAGGGACGCCTATTCTAGAAAGCCACCCCGTATCAGAACAGAGACAGTTTCAAGTCGCTTCTACCGCAAACTGTACCGGTCAACCTTCTGCAGGTGCCCTCTCATCAGTGACCCGATGCCACTGCCGCCCCTGCTCGTCCGGGGCAACCTGATAACGCGCCCAGCGAACAAACTCACTGACCCGGCATATGCCGTTCCCGCCTTCGCCGGCGCCCTTGATGATGCGATAACGCACTCGGCCAGCCCGCCCGGGGCGACTTACCACCTGCTGCACCTCACGGACCGACCAGTTACGGCCCGGCAGGCCATTACTGTAATAGCCCCCAGCGACCAGGTCCTCGGCACTGACCCCCTTGCTCTGAGCATTGGCGTTGGCCAGCTCGACCAGGCGCAGCAAATCGTTGAAATCAATGTCCATGTACGCGTTCATCTGCTTCAGCGCGTGCTCGAAATCTTCTGGGGCAATACCGGGCGCGCGGCCGATCGCGTGTCGGCTCAGCGGCAAAGGATAGCGGCGACTGGTAAACAGGCTGTTGAACAGCACCGCAAATAGCACGATGACTAGTACATCCAGCAGAATCGGGAAGAGCACAAAGTTATAGCCCGCCTCCGCAATCTGCGGCCCACCCAGCACCACTATCATGGCCGTGGCGCTGCCCGGCGGGTGCAGGCAACGGGCGTACATCATGATGATCACACTGCCGCCCACTGCCAGCGCAGCCAACCAGAAGCCCGCCGGCAGCCACTGGATACAGGCCACACCAAAGGCCGCAGACAGAACATGGCCGCCGATGACTGACCAGGGTTGGGACAGCGTACCATGGGGCATGGCAAACACCAGCACAGCACTTGCGCCCATGGAGCCAGTCACCCACAGAGCCCCTTCCGACGCCATCACGAGGTGGGTCACCCAATAGAGCAGGATCAACGCCAGTGTCGTGCCAAGCGCTGAAATCAGTTTTTCCTGATGGGTGGTACTGTCCGGGCGCCAACCGAGAAACCTGAGCCCCCGGCGCAACCACCGCATAAGAATCACCTGTGTACATCCCCCGTTAGTTCACGTCTGCCAAATGATAGCGCGTTACGCCAATCAGCGAACTGCTATGCTGATGCCAAGCAATACCATCGGAGATAGCGATGAACGAACTCGCCGACCGTGAACTGGAGTCCGGGCAACAGGCCCGAGCACTGGTACAGGAGCAGATTGAAGACTTTTTGACTCACCTGCCCGGCTGGGACCTGAATTGCGTAGACGGCGTGCATCGTATCGAGCGCGTCTATCGCTTTGATGATTTCGCCAGTGCGCTGGCGTTCAGTAACCTCGTCGCAGCGCTGGCTGAGAAGCACGACCATCACCCCGCCCTGCTGTTGGAGTGGGGACGCGTGACCACCAGTTGGTGGACACACTCACTCGGTGGCGTTCATATCAATGACCTGATCATGGCGGCCAGAACCGAGCGTCTATATACCGCCCCAGCCGCAAGTTGATTGTGATTGGCGACATCACAGATTCCACTTGTAGCCAATTTGTCTAACAACGTCATACTCTGCGCCTGAAGGCGTTATCATCTCGTGCTATAACAAAAAAAGGCGGCCATCACCCGATTGCTACAGCGATCTGCCGCCGCGGCCACTCGTCCAACAAGACCAAGCGCCGCCCGGCACCCAAAAGGTGCCTATTCAAATAAAAATAAGAAGGCGTATGCCATGAAATCGGTACTTAAACCCAAATGGTCCACCGTCGCGCTGGTGGTTTTGGCTACTTGGCTGCTGCTGATTCTGCCCAATATGGGGTAACACCAGCCAGCACTGTACAATGCCCGGAATCTTCAGCCCCGGGAGCCTGCGTGAGCGCACCTACTATCGAATCCGCCGATCTGGTCTGGATGGATGGCGATCAACCCTTCTCCAGTCGCTTCGACGATGTCTACTTTTCCCGCGAAAGCGGTCTGGATGAGACCCGTCACGTCTTCCTAACCCACAACCGGTTGTCGGAGCGCTGGTCTAGCCTGAGTGCTGGCGAGCACTTCTGCATCGCGGAAACGGGCTTCGGCACCGGCCTGAACTTCCTTGCAGCCTGGCAGCTGTGGGAAACCTGCGCACCGCCAGACACCTTCCTGCACTTTGTCAGCACGGAAAAATATCCGCTTTCGCGCCCTGATCTGCAGCGTGCGCTGGCCATCTGGCCGGAGCTGGACGGGTTAAGCGCGGAGCTGCTCACGCAATACCAAGATTTGACACCCGGCTGGCAGCATTTCTCTTTTGCTGGCGGTCGCGTCACCCTGACCCTGCTGATCGGCGACCTGTTCGATACCCTGCCGCAGCTGGACGCAGCAGTTGATGCCTGGTTTCTCGATGGATTCGCGCCGGCGCGCAACCCCGACATGTGGCAGCCAGCGCTCTATCAACGCATGGCTGAGCTATCACGCCCAGGCGCCACGGTCGCCACGTTTACCAGTGTTGGAGATGTACGTCGCGGGCTGATCGCCGCCGGCTTTGCCATGCAGAAGGTGAAAGGCTTCGGGCGCAAACGCGAGATGCTCTGCGGTCAACTTGAGCACATGGCTGAGCAACGCTGGCAAGCCCCTTGGTATGCCCGGCCGAAACCAGCCGAAGAGCGCAGCGCGGTGATCGTTGGCGCCGGGCTGGCCGGCTGCAGTACCGCTCATGCCCTGGCCCGCCGTGGTTGGCAGATCACCGTGATCGAACGCCTTCCCGAGGTAGCTGGCGCCGCCTCCGGCAATCCGCAAGGCATTCTTTATTGCAAGTTGTCGCCCCACCACCCACCGCTCTCACGCTTCATCCAGAGCAGTTATCAGTACAGCCTGCGGCTGCTGCAACGCGAGCTAGAGCCCGGCGAAGGTCGATGGCAGCCATGCGGGGTGTTGCAGCTTGGGAGCGATGAGAAAGAACAGACGCGCCAGCTGGGGCTGGCCAACCAGGGCTATCCGCACAGTTTCCTGAACGCCGTCGATGCCACACAGGCAAGCGCTCTGGCTGGCGTTGAGGTCCACCACCCCGGTCTGTTTTTCCCGAGCGGCGGCTGGGTCAGCCCCCCAGCCCTCTGCCGCCGCCTGCTTGACCATCCGAACATCCAGGTGCACACGACTACCGCTGTCGCCGAACTACGCCGAGGCAATGACCAGTGGCACATCCTGGACGATAGCGGCAACTGCCTCTTATCAAGCCGCACGGTGATTCTCTGCGGGGCCCACGAGACAGCCCGCTTTGAACAAACCCGGCACCTCACGCTAAAGCCCATTCGCGGTCAGATTACCCACCTGCCCGCCGACACCCTCAGCAGCCAATTGAAAACGGTGCTGTGTGCCGATGGCTACGTCTCTCCAGCCAGACAGGGTGAGCATCACCTGGGTGCCAGCTTCCGCTTCGATCGACTCGATCTGGATCCCAGCGACGAAGAAAACCAGCACAATCTGCAGCTACTGCAAGACCTGTCCCCTGAACTGCACCAGCATTTCAGCACTACGCCCCCGCAGGGCGCTCGGGTCGGCCTGCGCTGCACTGCACCCGACTACCTTCCACTGTTGGGGCCGGTACTCGAGCCAGATCAATTCCTCGAGCAGTACACCGTGCTTGGCAAGGACGCGTCGCAGCAGCCAGCTGGACCGCCCCCCTGGCAACAGGGCTTGTATGTGAACACGGCTCATGGCTCCCGTGGCCTGATCAGCGCGCCACTGAGCGGCGAGCTAATTGCAGCCTGGCTAAACGACGAACCTCTTCCGCTGCCCCGCGACCTCAGCGAAGCAGTGCATCCGTCTCGCTTTCTGCTGCGCCAGTTGGTGCGCGGCAGTCGATCCAAGCAGCAAAATCCGACACGTAGCACGCAGCAGTAATAAAAGCCTTGTGCTAGCATTCGGGGAGCCCTGACCATATAACCATAATCATTCCAAGGTCTTTGAGCCGAGTACCGCCCGTATGCGTTTTTGCCGCTTCTTAATGCTGTGCTGGCTCCTGCTGGGTTTTACATCCGAGACGTGGGCCCAACCAACAGCTTCCAGCCCTCAATTGGCTGGCGGCGTTGACGTCAGCGGGCTCGAACACCGCCTCGACCTCGGGCCCAACCTGTTGCTGCTCGAAGATCCGCAGGGCAGCCTGAGTATCAGCCAGCTGCTACGCAGTAACAGCCTGCAACCATGGCGTGCGCCCAGCGGCGAGCACGTCAATGAAGGCAAGAACCCATCGGTCTGGTGGATTCAATTCGCTCTGCAGAATACCCAGGCTACGTCCATTGAAGGCGTCATCGAGATCGACTACGCCCTGCTCGACAATCTAACGCTCTACCAGCTGCAATCGACCGGTGTGCCCCTGGTTCAGCAAGGCGGGGATCACGTTCCGCTGGATGAGCGCGCAGTGGCCGTGCGCAACCATTGGTTCCCTGTATCACTGCCGCCGGGTGAAAGCCGCTTCTACCTCCGCGTCGACACTGCCAGCACCGTATTTGTGCCGATCTACTTTGCCAATTGGTCTACCAGCAGCGCTCAGCTGGAAAACAGCATGCTGGCAGCCGGTCTGTTCTACGGCATTCTGCTGGGGTTGTTCGCCTACAACTTGTTTCTGCAGCTGTCCCTCCGCGAGGCGACCTACGCCTGGTACCTGACCCACATATTCAATATCTTGCTGTTCATGGCGGCGTTCGACGGACTGCTCTGGAAGTGGATCGACGCCAGCATTACGGTGCAGACTCTGTGCATCTACACGCTGATGTTTTTGCACTGCGCCGTATCGACCCAGTTCAGCCGCCATTATCTGCACACCCGTGAGCAGTTCCCGCGACTGGACAAGGCCCTGCAGGCCAAGATCCTGGTTGTCCTCACCGCCATGGTGATCATCCCGTTCTTCAGCATTGATCTGTACAACAACATGGCCAGTCTGTTCGTGCTGGTCAGCTCCATTATCCTGCTGGCAACCGGGGCGTACGTCTGGCGAAAGGGCTTCCGCTACGGCTCCTACTACACGCTGGCTTGGGGCTTTTTACTCTGCTCACTGATCATCTCGACCGCAGGTTCACTCGGTTTCGAGTTGCTTGGCGCCAGCTACGGTACCCACTGGGTCAAGCTGGGGATGTGTGCAGAGATGATCATCCTTTCGCTGGGTTTGGCCGATCGCATCAACGCACTCAAGGAAGCTCGCTACCGGGCCGATGAAGAGGCCCGCCAAGCCCGACTCGAAACGCTAGCTCAAAGCCGCTTCCTTGCACGTATGAGCCACGAAATACGCACCCCCATGAACGGCGTCCTCGGGATGCTGCAGTTGCTTCTGGAAACCCGCCTGGACAACCAGCAACGCTTCTACCTGGACACCATCAGCAAATCGGGTCAAACGCTGCTGACCGTCATCAACGACATCCTCGACTTTGCCCGCCTTGAGTCAGGACGAGTGCAGTTGGAGAGCATTGCCTTTGATCCAGAGGAGTTGATTTCCGAAACCGCCAGCCTGTTTACCGCCCAAGCACTCGAGAAGCGCCTGGGCCTGCACTGCAGCGTCAGTGCGGATCTGCCTAAGCAGCTGGTTGGCGATCCCACGCGGCTCAAGCAAGTACTGATGAACCTGCTCAGCAACGCGTTCAAGTTCACGGAACGCGGGCACGTCAGCATCCACGTCAGCGGAACACAAGACAGCCCGACCTCAGATACATGGCGTGTTCACTTCGAGGTGATCGATACCGGGATAGGTATCGCGCAAAGCGCTCAAAGCAGCCTGTTTGACTCCTTCACTCAGGCAGACAGCAGTACCACAAGGCGCTATGGCGGCACCGGTCTGGGGTTGGCGATCAGTCAGGAGCTTGTTCGTCTTATGGGCGGCAGCATCAATCTGAACAGCGCGACAGAGCAAGGCACCAACATGCATTTTTGCGTGCCGCTCACGGGTGTCGGCGCGGTGAAACCTCTACGGCCAGGACATTCAGCATGGCTGATCACGCGTCTTGGTGAAGCACGGGGGCACTATCAGACCCAGCTGGAGCGGCTTGGGTTCAGCGTCCAGTCCAGCACAGGCAGTACTGACGACTTACCGGCACAACCCGCGAATCTGGCGGTGCTGGATACCCAAGACATTCCTGCCGATCTGCTCCAGCAACTGATTCATCACTGCGCGCAGGAAGCCATACCGCTACTGCTCCTGCGCGCTGCAGATGATCATCGACAGCTAACGCTAAAGGGCCAACTGCTTGAGCAAGGTATTCCGCTGCTTCCAAGCCAACTGCGCCAAGCCGTAACCCAGTTGCTCGATGGCGACTGCCAAAGCCGCCTTCCAGCCGGGCAATCCACCCCAGTGTCTCGCCAAGGGCGCGGCCACTTGCTGATCGCCGAGGACAATCAGGTCAATCAACTGGTGATCAAGACGCTACTGGAGAAAGCCGGGTACAGCCTGGAAATCACCGAGAACGGCGTTGACGCTCTGCAGTGCTACCGCAGCAACCCGGACAGCTACGACCTGATATTGATGGACTGCGAGATGCCACAAATGGATGGATTTGAAGCAACCCGGCGGATTCGTGCTCACGAACAGCGTGAGCACCTACCCCGCACACCGATCGTTGCGCTGACCGCACACGTCCTCGATACCCACCGTCTGGAGGGCATGGCCGCCGGCATGGACGATTACCTGCCCAAGCCGGTAGACAGTGAGCAACTCTACGCCAGCCTGCAACGCCTGATCAGGAGCCGAACAGGCCAATGATGCCTTCAACCAGCAGCTTGCCGCCGGTCAAAAACAGGAACAGATAGCACAGGCGGTAGATGAGTTTTTCATTGGTCCGCTGCAACATCCAGAATCCGAGCCTGACGCCGATCGGCGCCAGCGGCATCAACACCAGAGACGTCAGCAGATTCTCGCTGGAAAACTGCCCAAGGTAGACATAGGCAGGAACCTTTACCCAGTTCACCAAGGTGAAGAACACCGCCAGCGTGCCCATCAGCAGGGTTTTCTCGAGCCGCTGCGGCAGCATGTACACGTTGATTGGCGGGCCGCCAGCGTGAATACCAAAGCTGGTAAACCCGGACACAGTCCCCCATAAACGGCCACGCCACACACTGGCAGGACGCGCCGCAACCTGATCCCGCCGCAGCCAGGCGTTGAACACAAACAGCACCGCAATGGTGCCGATCAACAGCCGTATATGCTCCTCATTAAGAACCCGGAACGATACCGCACCGAGAGCCACACCGAACATCGCAGCGGGCAGGATAATCCGCAGGTTGGCCTTATCCCAACGCCCCCGGAAGGTACGTATCGCGACCAGATCCATCACGCAAAGAATCGGCAACAGGATGGCCGCGGCCTGCTGCGGTGAAACCACCATAGCCATCAACGGCACCGAGAGAATAGCAATGTTCCCGCCGAACCCACCCTTGGCAATCCCATAGAGGAGCACCGCCGGCACGGCGCAAAGATAAAACATCGGATCGTCGATCATTGCCCTGTTGATACCCTTGCAAAGGGCGCGAGTGTAACATTGCCGTCTCCCTCAGCAGAGAAACCCGCGCATGTTGATTCCCTACCAGATGTTGGAACCCGACACACTCGACGCACTGCTCGAAGACTTTGTAACCCGCGACGGCACCGATAACGGCGACGACAGCAGTCTGAATCAGCGAGTCGCTCAGGTCAGGCGTCTGCTTGAGCGCGGCGAGATATTGATTGTGTTCCACCCGGACACTGGAGACACCAGTCTGACCCACCGCCACAGCGTCCCCGCTGACCTGCTGAAAGCGTTCCTCGAAGATCAGTCCTGAACTGCGGGCAAGCCCGCTGTGGCGGTGTCCAACGGGTCGCCATAACGATGCAAGATGCGCGTGTACTCACCGGAGCTGCGCAACTGCTCCAGCGCCTGGTTGAACTGGTCACGGTGATGCTCGTCAGCAAAGGCGACGCTGTAGTTCGACGGTTTGAATAACCTGTGCACGCGCACCGGCTGGGTAATGTCAGCCTCACCCCTCAGACCGTGATTGCGGGCGCGAAAAATGCGCTCATCCGTAATGATGTAATCGACCCTGCCAGCGTACAGCATCAGATTGAGCTGCACCGTCTGAGCCAGCTCGAGATACCGAGCGTTGCGCTCGGACATCAACTGAAATTCCGCCCCGAGCAGCTGCCGCGCCCGCTGGAACGCAACGACTGAATGATCACCGAGGTCTGCGATACCTTTGGGATCCAACTGGCGGCGTTCCAGGCTGACAGCGACATTGTGATATTGGATGTAACTGTCAGAGTAGAACGCCTCAACTCCGCTTTGGCGGTTGGTAGCGGCAAAGGCATCCAGCTGACCCGCACGAAACATCAGGTAAAGCCGTTCAGAAGGGGCATGCACCGCCTCTAGGCGAAACCCAGCCAATGACAGCGTCTCAGTAACCAGATCGATATCAAGGCCCCGGCCGCTTGCGATGACCACATAAGGTGGTCGATCTAGCCCAACGCCCACGCGCAGGGCCGGCTGGGGCTCCTGCGCCTGTGACATATCAGCGCATATCAGGGTCGCAAACACGCCACCCAAAATCGCTTTGAACCAAATCATTCCGCGCACTCCAGCCCGATTCGCGCTCAGTGTTGATCAGCTGAGACAGCTACGCAAGCGCTTGGAGCTTCGAGGCTGAGCGGATACCATAGCGCTTTCCCCTGCAGGCATGCGAGGTAGTGATGAAACGATTTGTAGCGCTGGCCCTGACCGGCCTGCTCGGCTTGAGCAGTTTCTCTGCACTGGCCTGTACCCCGGAAGAAGCGATCGCCAAAGGCGAAGTGCTCGCACAATTGATCTACGACCGCACCAAGGACCAGCCGGGCAAAGCTGATGAACTGAACGCCCGCCTCAAGGCCCTTCAGGAGCAGGACCCCGCAAATGGGCGTTATGATTCCTGCCAAGGTTATCAGCGCATCATCGACGAATTGGAAGGTCACTCTGCGCCCACGACTCCCGCAGAAATAGATCAGTAAAATCGATACGATCTACGCACTTTTTGCGTTATCAAATCGATTTTCTCCACCATAGAATGGCGTATGACCTCTATCAAGGAGATACGCCATGAGCCAATACCGTGACCTGATCGAAGCCGTTGTCGGCCAGCCGGCCTCTGACGGCGACGGCGTGCGCCTGACACGTGTCTTCGGCGGACGCGACGCTGCCCGCTTTGACCCCTTCCTGATGCTCGATGAGTTCGGCTCGGACAGCGCAGACGACTACATTGGCGGATTTCCCTCTCATCCACATCGCGGCTTTGAAACGGTCACCTACATGCTCGAAGGCCGGATGCTGCATGAAGACCACATGGGCAACAAAGGTCTGCTCGAGCCTGGTGGCGTGCAATGGATGACGGCCGGACGCGGCATCATTCACTCCGAAATGCCGCAGCAGGATCACGGCACGATGCGTGGTTTTCAGCTTTGGCTGAACCTGCCGGCAGCGGAGAAAATGCAGCCCGCTCACTACCGCGATCTGCCTGCAGGCGACATTCCTGTAACCTGCCTCCGCGGCGGCGGTCAGCTCAAGATGATCGCTGGCAGCCTTGAGTACCAGGGGCAGCAGCTGAATGGGGCCATCACCGGGGGCAGCACAGCCCCGCTCTACCTCGACCTTCATCTCATCGCGGATGATCAGATTACGCTACCGACACCAACCAGCCACCGGGTTCTCGGCTATGTCTATGAAGGTGCGACCACAGTAGCGGGAGACAGCCGTCAGGCACAGCTGAAAAAAGGCCAGCTCGGACGTTTTGGGGAAGGGCAAGAGGTGCGCTTGAGCGCCGGCCCGGAGGGGGCTCGACTACTGCTGATTGCAGGCCGCCCGATTGGCGAGCCAATCGTGCAATATGGCCCGTTCGTAATGAACACCGAAGCCGAAATTCACCAGGCAATCAGAGACTATCAGCTCGGCCAACTGGCGGGCTGAGCAGACAGCGGCCCGAACTCAGAGGATCTGGGTTCGGCCCGCCAAAGCGTGGGCCAGCGTACCGCCGTCGATATACTCCAGCTCCCCACCCAGCGGAACCCCATGGGCGATCCGCGATACCCGAATACCGCGCGGACGCAGCAACTCGGCAATGTAGTGCGCCGTCGCCTCGCCCTCAACGGTTGGATTGGTTGCGAGGATAACCTCATCGACTGCGCGCCCCTCAAGGCACTCGAGTAACGCCGGCACCCCAATCTCGTCAGGGCCCATGCCGTCGATCGGGGACAGATGCCCCTTAAGCACGAAGTAGCGTCCATTGAAGCCGCCAGCTTGCTCGACAGCCCAGACGTCTGCCGGACTTTGCAGCACGCAGAGCAGCCGATCATCGCGCCGCGGGTCACTGCACAGCGAGCAGATATCCGTCTCGCTTAGCGTCCGGCACCGCTGGCAGTATCCCACCCCGTCTACTGCTGCCTGCAGAGCATGCGCCAGATGCGCCGCTGCAGCGCGGTCGCGCTCGAGCAGGTGCAGCGCCATGCGCTGGGCGGTTTTGGGGCCGACGCCCGGCAAACCGCGCAGGGCATCGACCATCTGACGAATCAGCGGACTGAAGCTCATGGATCAGAAAGGCATCTTGAAGCCGTCCGGCAGATTCATGCCGGCGGTAAATCCGGACATTTTGTCCTTGTTGGCCTGTTCCAGCTTGCGCACCGCGTCGTTCACCGCAGCAGCAATCAGGTCCTCCAGCACTTCCTTGTCTTCCTGCATCAGACTGTCATCTAGATTGACCCGGCGTACATCATGACGACCGGTCATAACCACCGATACCAGCCCGGCGCCGGATTGGCCTGTCACTTCCATATTGGCCAGTTCTTCCTGCATCTTGGCCATCTTTTCCTGCATCTGCTGGGCCTGCTTCATCAGACCTGCCATGCCACCTTTCATCATGACGCTATCCTCCAGTTTCAGCTTGCGGGTTCGTCAATCGGACGAATCGTATCCGCACAAATTTCCGCGGAAAACTCCGCGCACAATCGTTGGACCATCGGGTCGCCGTGAATGCTCAGTTCGGCCGCTTTCTGGCGCGCTGCCTTGCGCCGCGCGGCAGCCACGGCAGGTGTTTCCTGCGTAGGCGCATTTACCTCGACCACCAACACCACGTTGGCTTCTGTGGCAGCGGCAATAGCCTGCTCCAGTCGCTTACGATGGTTTTCGTTATAGAGCGCACTGTGCCCCGGGTCCAGATGTAGCGTCCAACTCTCCCCGTCCCGACCAACCAGCTGGCAGTGCGCTGCGATACTTTGGGTCAAACCGCTCAGCCCCAAGCGCTCAAACAACCCCAACCACTCCGCGGCCACGCCCGTGGCCGGGGGCAGATCACTCAGGTCGTCGCTGTCGTCCTGTACCTCTGCAGCAGGCGTTTCTGGCTGCCAGTCGCCCATGTACTGGCTGACATCAAGCTCTTCCTCATCATCACGATCAACGCCGCTATCGTCCGGCGGCGGGCCGTCGAGCCAATCCGCCGGCGGTTCGTCCTGCGGCGGGCGGTACGGCGTCTTGGGATTCAGTGGACGAGGCACCTCTCCAGCAGCGGCAGCTGATGAAACCTCAGCTTCCAACGCAGCGTCCGCCACATCCATCTCGGCAGACTCTGGCGCGGCTGCACACGCATCGGGCTCGGCAGGTTCCGGCTCTGCTTCCGGTGCAGGTGCAGGTGCAGGTGCAGGTGCAGGTGCAGGTGCAGGTGCAGGTGCAGCAGGCTGCGCAACCGCAGCGGGGGCGTCAACCGACTCTGCGGTTGGCGCCTTGGTGTGTGCGGGCTCAGTGCTGGCTGAACTGGGCCCTGTCGGCTTTTCCGGCGCAGGTGGCGCCGGCTGACTCGAGGGAGGTGTCGGCGCCACCGTCACCCCGTTAGCGGCGGCGTCTCCGAGCGTACCTGGACGAAACGCCAGCATACGCAGCAAAGCCATTTCAAAGCCACCCCGTGGCTCCGGCGCCAGCGGCAGATCGCGACGCCCGTGCAGGGCCAGTTGATAAAACAGCTGGACATCCTCGGCGCTGACTTTGCCTGCCAGCTCCAGCACGCGCTGCTGATCACCGAGGCTGTTGTCGGTAGCCTCAGGCACGACCTGCGCCATCGCCAGACGCTGCAAGGTCGAGATCAGTTCGGCCAGCACGCCGGCAAAATCCACGCCCTGCTCGGCGAGTTGCGCCGCGGCTGCCATCAGACCCCGCGCGTCGCCAGCGATAAGTGCTTCGAGTACACCAAAGACCTGACCATGGTCGATAGTGCCGAGCATGCTGCGCACTTGCTCTACACGCAGCTGTCCATTGCCAAACGCGATCGCCTGATCTGTCAGGCTCAGCGCGTCGCGCATTGAGCCATCAGCGGCACGCCCGAGCAGCCATAACGACTCCTCATCAAAGCCGATCTGCTCTTCGCCAAGCACGTGACGCAGATGCTCCACGACTTTTTCCGGCGGCATGTTCTTCAGCGAAAACTGCAGGCAGCGCGACAAAATGGTCACCGGCAGTTTTTGCGGGTCAGTGGTCGCGAGCAGAAATTTGACGTGCTCCGGCGGTTCTTCCAGCGTTTTCAGCAACGCGTTGAAACTGTGGCTGGAGAGCATATGCACTTCGTCGATCAGGTAGACCTTGAAGCGTCCGCGAGAAGGCGCGTATTGCACGTTCTCAAGCAGTTCACGGGTATCTTCGACCTTGGTTCGACTGGCGGCATCCACCTCGATCAAATCGACAAAGCGACCCTGATCAATCTCGAGACACGCCGAGCACCGACCACAAGGTTCCGAGCTGATGCCCTTCTCGCAATTCAGACACTTGGCGAGAATTCGCGCGATGGTGGTTTTGCCGACACCGCGGGTTCCGGTGAACAGATAGGCATGATGCAGGCGGTTGTTATCCAGCGCATTGATCATCGCCTGAAGCACATGGGTCTGACCGACCATTTCACGAAACAAGCGGGGACGCCATTTGCGGGCTAGTACCTGATAACTCATTGGCTCTGTTCGTTTCCGTTGGGTCGAATGCAAGCGAGTAATGTACCCAAGCAGGGACTACAATGCGAGTAGAAGACGCCATTTCAGCCGATTGTTGCGCCCTGCAATCCGGCCTGTGGCTACAGTCAGAGGTTCTTCGCTGACTGGGGCGACGGCATGCCCAAAGCGAGGCTCACAGCCGCGAGCCGCCACCATGCCTTGCAAAGGATATCGCCACGCCATGCCCGCATTGAGTAACCTCACCATCAAGCTACGCCTGATCGCCCTCAGCACCTTCGCACTGGCGCTGCTGATCATCCTGAGCGTCATCTCGATTGTTGCACTCAACAACGCTGCTCGCTCACTGGAGACCGTCTATCACGACCGTCTTATTCCAACGGGTCAACTGGGTCGGATTGAGCATTCGGTGCAGACGATACAGGTCGAGCTGCTGTTGTCCGCCCAGCACAACCCGAGCCACCCCCTGCGCAGCAGCCACCAGCATCCGCTGGAAAAGCACCTCGATGCAGTGGATAACGCGGTCAATCAGATCAACACGGACTGGAAGGCCTACCTGTCGACCTACCTCACCCCAGAGGAAAAACAGATCGCAGATACTGCCGACAGGCAACTTACCAGCCTACTCAACACAGGTGTCAGGCCGGCACTGACAGCGCTGCGTAACGACGACTTTGCTGACGCCAACCACATCCTTCTGACTGCCCTGCAACCTGCCGCAGTGACGCTCAGCACCACACTAGAGGACGGCCTGGAACTGCAGATTGGGATTGCCGAGCAAGAATTCCAACGCGCCGAGGCCAGCTACCACCGCACATTGATCATCGCCACAGTGACCACGCTATTGGCTCTCGCCGTGCTGATCCTGATGTCCTGGAGCATCATCCGCGGCATCACTGCAGCCGTTGCCAGACTCGAGCTCGCCAGCACCAGACTTGCTGACGGCGACCTTTCTGCTCGCACCCATGATCGCAGCAGCGACGAGCTGGGCCGCATCAGCCAGGCATTCGATCGCATGGCAGAGCGCTTTCAACACACAATTAACCAGGTGGCTGGGTCCAGCAGCCAGCTGGCCGCAGCAGCCGAGGAAACCTCTGCGATCAGCGTGCAGACCGGCAGCGGCGTGCGCCAGCAGCAGCACGAAGTCGAACAAGTCGCAACGGCCATGCACGAGATGACTACCACAGTACAGGATGTCGCGCGCAACGCCGCCGACGCGGCCGAGTCTTCACGCCAGGCAGAACAGGAGGCACAGCAAGGTCGGCAGCTGGCATCACGTACTATTGATGCCATTCAATCACTGGCAGAAGAAGTAGAGCGCGCAGCGCAGGTGATTCAGCGTCTGGAGCAGGAAAGCGACAGCATCAGCTCGGTACTGACGGTCATTCAGGGCATCGCCGAGCAGACCAACCTGTTGGCGCTCAACGCGGCCATCGAGGCGGCGCGTGCCGGTGAGCAGGGACGTGGCTTTGCGGTGGTCGCTGACGAAGTACGTGCACTTGCTTCACGTACCCAGCAGTCCACATCCGAGATCCAGAACATGATCACTCGCCTGCAGGATGGTACCGGCGAGGCGGTCAGCGTCATGCAAATCAGTCGCGACAAGGCCCGGCAAGGGGTGGACGCGGTCGGCCTGGCCAGCGACCGTCTGCTGGCAATCACCGACGCGGTCACCCGCATCAATGACGTCAACGCGCAGATTGCATCGGCCGCAGAGGAACAGTCGTCGGTCGCCGAAGAGATCAACCGCAACATTACTAACGTCAGTGACATTGGCCGGCAAACCAGCACCGCATCCGAGCAGAGTGCGGCAACCAGCCAGGAACTCGCTCGCTTGGCCAGTGACCTGCAACAGCTCATCAGCCACTTCCGCGTCTGAACAACAACAGGGTGCGGACTAGCGTCCGCACCCTGCACGCCTCTCTCCCACCGGACAATCCGCCCGAGCGCGGGTCATCGCATCAGTGGCAAACCACTGAATTGCGCGCACGGCAAGGCTGCAGCAGAAGCTAGGCAAGAAACGAAAAAGGGAAGGAAGGAGACAAGGCCTGGATGTACCACCTCTTGTACCACCTGCACAAGAAATAGCAGAAAAGCCTTATAAATCAAAATATTGGAGGCAACCCCATCAGCCACACCCCGGCACACGATATGACCGCTGCGGCTGCTCCCTTCCGGGCCTGACCGGGTTCACGGCTGATCATTGCGAGGGCTTCAAAGGCCCGAAACTCCTGAGTTACAGCGGTTTTCGCACGTCACGCAAACATC
This sequence comes from Halopseudomonas sp., assembly GCF_038130085.1. NCBI lineage: Bacteria > Pseudomonadati > Pseudomonadota > Gammaproteobacteria > Pseudomonadales > Pseudomonadaceae > Halopseudomonas > Halopseudomonas sp. The sequence goes on from NZ_JAYPMU010000005.1 coordinate 199,874, forward strand.
AATTTGAAGTCGACATTCTAGAACATACAGACAGCCCTCTGGGAGTACTCTGGATCACCGTTTCGGATCACTTGTGGATCCCTTTTGGATCACCTGGCCACACCCTATCGGCCATTTTTTGAGAAAAATGCGAGACGGTATACATGACGCTGCAGCGCCGCATTCCCCCCTGCCCCCCCTAGGGCGTCGGGTAGAAAAAGAGGCGTCCCCCCACCTGGCACGACGTCAAAGCAACCGAGGCCCCTAACAGGATGATGGCCTCAGCAGATCCGTGATCAATGCGCAGCCCTGCTAGCCCTGCCTGAACTCCCAAGTTGCAATCAGGAAGGTAGCCATAGCGCCAGCGAGGTTTACGGCTAACTCAGCATGGCGCGGCGCTGGCTTGACCCAGCTAGCTCCCTTTCCGTGAGAGTCACCGAGTCTATTTCTGAGACCACCTAACCCCTCGACCACTGACGTGCATCCACCAAGAATGCGCTTGAAGTCTTTATCGGCATGTTGGCTTGGTGAGAGGTTCAGTTGTTCAGCAGCCATGTTATAGAGCTTGTTGATATCGGGAGCATCGCCATAGCTGGCTCCGGCCTCATCAAGAATCAACTTACATACGGCCTCAAGCAGACTCCTCGCCATTGTGATGGCTCCCTCGGGATCGCTATTTCTCCGCTCCAGGGCCTTTGCCCAGGCAGCATGAACCGCCCCGGGTTTCGCGGAGGCTGTTTGGTTTAAGTCAAGCCGCCACCTT
>NZ_JAYPMU010000006.1:0-178998 GCF_038130085.1 Halopseudomonas sp.
TTGGCGTTGGTGCAGACGCAGGGGGAGCTCGATATGATTGCCGAGCGCCTGCGCGAGAGCTTTTGCCAGCATGTGTTCGAATTGGAGGATGGCCCGCTGGATGTGACGATCAGTCTGGGTACGGCGCTGGCGGACGCTCAGAGCATTGAGCCTGGCGGGCAGAACCTCATTGAGCGCGCAGATGCTGCCCTGTATCGGGCCAAGAATGAGGGGCGCAATCGGGTTGTACGCGGCTAGCCCTGTGTGGCCGGTCGCAACCACCAGTGCAGGTAGCGCCCCAAGTGCTGATACGCCGGGTGCTGGCTGTAGCGCAGCTCGTATTCGACCAGATCCTCCAGGCTGCTGTTGCTGCAGAACGGCTCGGGCATGTAGTCATAGAATACCCTCACGCCACTTGTGGCCAGGCAATCCAGGCCGGCTGCCGCGCTCCAATGCGCGGCATCGCGCGGATCAATGGGTTGCTGCGGCGTCAGTCCGCTTTTACCCTGCCCGGACAGCGGCCGCTTGCGCAGCTTCTTGAACTGTCCCTTTACCAGGTTTTTGTAGATCAGCGCGTCGCGGTTGTAGAAGGCCAGCGACAGCGCGCCGTCTGGCTGCAGCAGTGAGGCCAGTTGCTGCAGCGCCTGCGCGGGATCGGCCAGCCACTCCAGTACAGCATGACAGACCACCAGGTCGTAGCGTTCACCCTGCGCAGCCAGTTCCTGCAGCGGGGCCTGCAGGTAGCGGGCGGGCAGCGCGGGATTGCTGGCGTTGATGCGCTCGCGGGCAGCATCGAGCATGGCTTCGGAGGGTTCGGCTACGGTCACCTGATGGCCGAGGCCGGCCAGCCAGAGGCTGATCTGGCCCAGCCCGGCGCCGATATCGAGAATACGCAGCGGTGATTCTGAGTGCAGCAGCGCTGGCAGCCATTGCTGCAGGTCGCGTTGCAGTACGGCCAGGCGAATGGCGCCCTTGGGGCTGTCGTAAATGCGTTGGGCGAAGCGGGCGCCCAGATGGTCGAAGTAGCGGTCAGTCATGGCGAGACTCTGCCGTGCAGGCATAAAAAAAGCCAGCTTGTGGCCGGCTTTTTAGCGGGGCGAAACGCTTATTTTTGGTAAGCGTTTACAGCCTTGACGATTTCCGCACGGGCTTCTTCAGCGCCGCCCCAGCGGTCGATCTTGACCCACTTGCCGGCTTCGAGATCTTTGTAGTTCTCGAAGAAGTGCTGGATTTGCTGGATCAGCAGTTCCGGCAGGTCGGTGTATTCCTTGATGTCGCGGTACAGCACGCTCAGCTTGTCGTGCGGAACAGCGATCAGTTTGGCATCTCCGCCGCCATCGTCAGTCATATGCAGAACGCCAACCGGGCGGGAGCGAATGACGGAGCCCGGAGCGACCGGGTGCGGGGTTACAACCAGCACGTCCAGCGGGTCGCCGTCGTCAGCCAGTGTGTTCGGGATGTAGCCGTAGTTGGCCGGGTAGAACATCGGGGTCGCCATGAAGCGGTCAACAAACAGAGTGCTGCTGTCCTTGTCGATCTCGTACTTGATCGGCGCGTGGTTGGCTGGGATTTCGATGGCGACGTAGATGTCGTTGGGAATGTCTTTGCCGGCGGGGATCTTGTCGTAGCTCATGGGTTACCTGAGGGGCCATAGTTGAAAACTGGCCGGCATTATAGGCGCATCGCCGTCTGATACCAAGTAAAAACAGGGTGAACCTTGGTCGTAGTTGCGTATTGCCGATTGATGCCGAAGCGGGTCTAACTTGGCAGTCAAACCAAGGCGCCGCCCGGCCAAACAAGGGCAAGGCGGCGCAACTTGTCAGAGTTTCAGCGCGAAGTACATGAAGTCGTGGTCGTTGGAGAAGCCCAGCGAGCGGTAAAGGCTCTGCGCGGCCATGTTCTCTTCGCCGGTCATTACGGTCATGCGCTTGACGCCTGCCTCGCGGGCCATGGTTTTGGCGTGATTTATCAGCTTGTCGGCAACCAGTTGGCGGCGCGCGTCCTCGGTGACATAGATGCCTTTGAGTACCCAGCTGGCAGCGAGCGTCAGGGCTGAGAAACTGGGAATGAACTGACAGAAGCCGAGCGCCTTGCCGCTGTCATCGTCCTCGGCTACCAGAATGATTGCCTGCTCGTGCACCAGACGTGCCTCCAGAAAACGGCGCGAAGCCTCTGGCAGCGGCGGCTGGCCGTAATATTCCCGGTACTTGATGAAGAGAGGTGTCACTTCATCAAGATGATCAATATCGGCCTGAACTATGCGCATACGAATACCCCAATCATGGTCATGAAATGGCTGGCAGGTTTTGGGTGGTCATTACATGCATCCTGCACCAGCGCTTGTGAATCTGCAATCGCGCGGCCAAAAAATACCGTCAGAGCCTCGGGCCAGACGGCTTTTGCTTTCAGTATGGGCGCGAGATGTGAAATGACTGGGTTTTTTAGCGACCGTCTGTCGTTTGGCTTGTGCATGTGATTTCGCCTCGCGCCCCGGTTTAAGTGGGTCTGGGTTCCGGTGCTGCGAACTCCGGCAAAGAAATGTGATCGAAGTGATCCGGTTTGGCGCTGGCGGGGCAGCTTGTGTATCCGGGCGGGGAGCGGGCAGTGCGGGCTGGCAGGTTGCACGCGAACTGTTCCTGTCCCTGTCAGGCGGTTTGACGGGGCATGCTAGTATCGCCCGGTGTGTGGCTCAAGCCTGCCTGCTTGCGTCGCCGACCGAATCAGATTGCCCGCCGCTGCGGCGGGTCATACCTATATGAGTGGCACAAAGGACCCGACATGCACCTCCATATTCTCGGCATCTGCGGTACGTTCATGGGCTCGCTGGCCTTGCTGGCGCGTGAGCTTGGCCATCAGGTCAGTGGCTCGGATGCCAACGTTTATCCGCCGATGAGCACCCAGTTGAGCGAGCAGGGAATTGCCTTGCAGGAGGGCTACCATCCTGAGCATCTGCAGCCAGCCCCGGATTTGGTGATCGTCGGTAATGCCATGGCCCGCGGCAACCCGGCGGTGGAGTACATGCTCGACCAGGGCATGCCTTACATGTCCGGCCCCGAGTGGCTGGCGCGACATGTGCTGCAGGATCGCTGGGTACTGGCGGTGGCCGGTACTCATGGCAAGACATCAACCTCCAGCCTGCTGGCCTGGTTGCTGGAAGATGCGGGCATGTCACCTGGATTTTTGATTGGCGGGGTGCCGCAGAATTTCGGGATCTCGGCGCGTCTTGGCGATACGCCATTCTTCGTCGTCGAGGCTGACGAGTACGACAGCGCCTTTTTCGATAAACGTTCCAAATTCGTTCACTACCGCCCGCGCACGGCAGTGCTGAACAATCTGGAGTTTGACCATGCGGATATCTTCCCTGATCTGGCTGCCATTGAGCGGCAGTTCCACCATCTGGTGCGCACCGTCCCGGCCTCCGGTCTGATTATTCATCCGGCGCAGGATGAAGCGTTGCAGCGGGTTATCAATATGGGCTGCTGGACGCCGTGCCAGACCACCGGCGCAGACGGAAATTGGCAGGCGCGGCTGCTCAGCGACGACGGCTCGCGCTTTGAGGTCTGGCTTGATGGCGAGTTGCAGGGTGTGGCCGAGTGGCAGCAGACCGGCCAGCACAGCGTGGCTAATGCACTCTCGGCTCTGGCGGCGGCGCGCCACGTTGGCGTGACGCCAGCGCAGGGAATTGCTTCGCTGGCGGGGTTCCGCAATGCCAAGCGGCGGATGGAAAAACTGGCCGAGATCAATGGCATTACCGTGTATGACGACTTTGCCCATCACCCGACCGCCATTGCCACCACGCTGGCTGGCCTGCGCGCGCAGATTGGCGATGCGCAGCTCATCGCGGTGATCGAGCCGCGTTCCAACACCATGCGGCTCGGCAGTCACATGGCAGCGTTGCCGGCCAGTGTAAGTGATGCGTCACGGGTGTTCTGGTATCAGCCAGGCGGTCTGGACTGGTCGCTTGACGGTGTCGTGGCAGATAGCCCGGTGCCGGCGCAGGTGGCCAGTGATCTGGATGCGATAGTTGAGCAAGTGGTGGCGGCAGCAACGCCGCAGACGCGGGTAGTGGTGATGAGTAACGGCGGTTTTGGCGGCATTCATCAGCGTCTGATTCAGGCATTGGAGGCGCGTCATGGCTGAACGAGTCACGCTGGCGGTTACCGGGGCGTCCGGGGTTCAGTACGCGATGCGATTGCTTGGCTGTCTGGTCGAGGCCGGTGTGGAGGTCTCGTTTCTGATTTCGCAGGCGGCGCAGCTGGTCGTGGCGACGGAAACCGAATGGCAGCTGCCCCCTAAACCACAGGCGCTGCAGCAGTATCTGACCGAGCAGTTTAAAGCGGCAGAGGGGCAAATTCGTGTTTACGGCAAGCAGGACTGGATGGCGCCAGTGGCTTCAGGCAGCGGCGCGCCTGCATCGATGGTGGTGTGTCCGTGCTCGACGGGCACGCTGTCGGCGATTGCGACCGGGGCCAGCAATAACTTGATCGAGCGGGCTGCGGACGTGGCACTGAAAGAGCGGCGTAAGCTGATTTTGGTGCCGCGCGAGACGCCATTCTCCAGTATTCATCTGGAAAACATGCTCAAGCTGAGTCAGATGGGCGCGGTCATCTTGCCGGCCAGTCCCGGCTTCTATCATAAGCCGCAGTCGATTGATGATCTGGTCGATTTTGTGGTGGCGCGAATTTTGGGGCAGCTGGGGATGGAGCAGGCGCTGATCCCGCGCTGGGGTGAGTAGCAGGCTGCGGCGCTGAGGCCGCAGCCAAACTTCGGATCAGACGAAGTACAGCGACAGGCCTTCGGAAATGAACGCGGGCTTGTCCACGCCTTCGATTTCCAGCGTGTTGCGGGCTTTCATCAGCCACTGGCCCGGATTCTTCTCGGTGACGTCAATGATGGTGGTGTGCAGGCGCACGCGTGAACCGACGCGAACCGGCTGGATGAAACGCAGACTGTCCATGCCGTAGTTGACGGCCATTTTTAGACCTTCCGGACGCGGCATCAGGCCTTCGGACAGGGCCGGCAGCAGCGACAGGGACAGGAAGCCGTGGGCGATGGTGCCGCCGAACGGAGTCAGCTTGGCCTTTTCTTCATCAATGTGGATGAACTGGTGGTCGCCAGTGCACTCGGCGAACTGGTTGACGCGCTCCTGGTCGATTTGCAACCAGTCAGAGTGACCCATGTCCTTGCCGATCAGGGAAGTAAGTTCAGAAACGGGAATGGCTTTCATCGTGCTCTCCGTGACTCTTATTGTGAGGGTGTGGGTGCTCGCCCCAGGCATTGTTGCTACCCTGCCGCAGGGAAATAAAGTTCGCAGGCATGGTTGCAAGTGGGGCGGGCGGAGGTCAATGCAAGCCTTGCTTCCATAGGTTTGCTGAATGATTCGACCACCTGTCTGCAGGCTATGTTGCGCCGCAGTGAATGACAAGGGGATTTCCGTGAGCGAGCAGATCGCACTTTTTCCACTCAAGACCGTATTGATGCCGGGTTGCTATCTGGATCTGCAGATCTTCGAGGCGCGCTATATCGATATGGTCAGCCGCTGTTTTCGGCACCAGCAGGGCTTTGTCGTGGTCGGGCTGGAGGAAGGCTCCGAGGTGGGTTCCAGTAATTTGCGTTTCAGCGCCATTGGCTGCGAGGCACGGATCATCGACTGGCAGCAGCGCGATAACGGCCTGCTGGGTATTCGTGTTGAAGGGCACCGGCGGGCGCGGCTTGGTCAGGTTGAAGTGGCCACGGACGGGCTGGTAACGGCTGCGGCGCAGTGGTTGCCCGAGGCTGTTGACTCGCCGCTGGAGAGCGAGCACGACGAACTGCTCGCCTTGCATGCGGCTTTGCTGGAGCACCCGCTGGTCAGCAATCTGCAGCTGCCGCCAGTCGACGGGAGTCAGCAGGCGTTGGCGTGGCAGCTGGGCTACTTGCTGCCGCTCAGCCTGGAGCAGAAAACAGCGCTGCTGGCGATGACCCCGCCGCTGGAGCGGCTCGACCGGATTGGTGACTGGCTCGCGCAGATGCAGGCCTGACGCTCATCAGGCGTTCAGCAACAACCAGCCGGCAATCAGGTAGGGCCAGAGTGCGATCAGCAGACGCGGTAGTGGGGGCAGCGGTGCGAGCGGGCCGCCCCGTTGAGTCAGCCAGCTGGCCAGGAGCACAGCGCTGCTGGCGCAGAGCAAGCTGCTGAGCATCGCCATCGGGCTGGCAATCTGCTGGAGCAATAAATTGCTGTCCAGCAAGGCCAGCAGCGGCAAAGGGTAGAGCAGCCAGCTGGCCCGCGCCCAGAACGACTGCCCCCGATTGCACAGTACGATGATGACCCCCAGCGCCGCCGTGATCAGTGCTGCGATAGTGTTCACCGTGGATGCCTCAGTCAGCCAGCTCAAGCCGAATGTCAGTGGCAGTGCCAGGGCAAACAGGCTGGTTGCGCCCCAGCGCCCGGCCAGCAGCAGGCTCAGGGGGACTGGCAAGAGCAGTAGTAAGATTTCGGGTTGAGGCATGGTCAGTGCCGGTAGACCCGGCAGCTGCAAGTAGGCGCGGCTGTCGATCAAGGTGCTGCTGAATACCGCGAGAGTATGCTGGTGCAGTGTCAGTACCAGCAGTGCCAGCAGGCAAAGCCCGGCAGCAGCCAGTGGGCTCCAGCGTTGCTGCCAGCGCAGCAGGTACAGCCCCCCACCCAATACGATTGCCGCGCCCGCAGCGAGATTCAGTGCTTGGCTCCAGAACAGTGGTGGCACCTCCCAGTGCGCCGCATGGCCGGCGGTGTAGCCAGGGATCAGGTACGCCGGCGCCCAGGCCAGTGCGGACAGGACGTTGATGGCGACAAAGCGCCAGGCTGGCATATCGAACATGCCGGCAATCATCGGAATGATCGGTCGGATAGGGCCAATGAAGCGCCCCAATACAACGCTCAGCCATCCGTAGCGACGGAAGAAGCGCTCACCGCGATCAATCCACTGCGGATTGCGCTGGAATAGCGGGATGCGGCGAATGTCCTGATGGAACCAGCGGCCCAGGGCAAAGCTGAGCAGATCGCCGATGACCGCCCCGGCAAAGGCCCAGGCAATGGCTTCCGTCAGCGATACGCCGGCGCCCGCTGCGAGCGCGGAGATGGCAAACAGCAGGAACACACCGGGTACCACCAGTCCGGCGACGGCCAGCGATTCGGTCAGCGATACCAGAAAGATGGCGATGCCCAGCCACTGTTGGTGGCTGGCGAGCCAGTCGGTCAGCCCTGCGAGCATGGCTCACCTCCACTGATGGCAGAGCGCAATGCAGCGCTGTGTTCTAGCAGAAAATAGTCCTGCCCGGGCTGTCGTGTGCGGCCCAGCGGGTTGCGTGTGCATTGAGCCGCGTAGGCGGCGTCGACCCAGCGATAGGGCAGGTGCTCGTCGCGGCCCTGGGGAATGCCCAGGCGCGCAGCGCGAATCACCTGCTTCGGATGGTAGCCGTCGTCCTCAATCAGCAGCGAGGCGGGGTCAAATTGTTGCGCGTTCCAGTCCGGTACCCGGATATTCAGCGATCGGCACAGCAGCGTTTGTCCGGCGCACAGGCGCTCTGGAGGGCGGGGCAGACCATTGCGCTGCGGGTTGAGTTGCTGCATGCGAGCAAGGCTGCTGGGCGGGCTGATGGCGTCGACGACCGGATGCCCGGATTTCAGCAGCACGCCGCAACCTGCACCCAGCGCGCTGCAGTTCATCGAGTCGCCGCCGCGGGCGTAGTACATGTAAATGGTGCCAGGGTCCATGAACAGGGCCCGACGGGCCTCGGTAAAACCGAGTGAGGCGTGACTGCCGCGTTCTTCCTTCAGGTAGGCCTCGGTCTCTATGATGCGTGCCGCGAGCCACTGGTTGCCGATCCGCCGGCGAATCACTTTGCCCAGCAGCGCAACCGCCAGCTCACGGGCGTCTCGCTGAAAGAAGCGCTCTGGCAACGGGGTCGGGGCAGATGTGCGGGTGCAGGTGTCGGGCATGGGCTCATGGTAGCAGGCGTTGGATGACACATTGAATTGCACAGCGACCGCAGGCGGCGCTGTCAAGCCAATGGCGAGCCCGCTATAATGCCGCATTTGGTCAAACAGGTGGCAGGTGACAGCATGAGCGTTGAACAGGTAGCGATATACATGACCGAGCTGGGGCAAAAGGCCCGCAAAGCATCGCGTGTGATCGCCCGCACCCCAACCGCCGTCAAGAATGCTGCCCTGCTGGCGACCGCTGAGGCGATTGAAGCGGCTGCCGAACGTCTGGTTGCGGCCAATGAGCTGGATCTGCAGGCCGGTCGTGATAACGGTCTGGATGACGCGATGCTGGACCGCCTGGCGCTGACGCCGGCCCGTCTGGCCAGCATGGTTGAGGGTTTGCGCCAGGTCGCAGCGCTGCCCGACCCGGTGGGCGCCATTCGTGATATGAAATTCCTGCCGTCGGGTATTCAGGTCGGCAAGATGCGCGTGCCGCTGGGTGTGATCGGCATCATCTATGAGTCGCGCCCGAACGTCACCGTCGAGGCGGCCAGTCTTTGCCTTAAATCCGGCAACGCCTGCATCCTGCGTGGCGGCTCCGAGTCCATCCATTCCAATCGTGCTATTGCCGAGTGTCTGCGTGAAGGGCTGGCGGCAGCGGGTCTGCCCAACGAGGTGGTGCAGGTGGTGGAAACCACCGATCGCGCTGCCGTTGGTGCGCTGATTACCATGCCCGACTACGTCGACGTAATCGTGCCGCGCGGCGGCAAGGGCCTGATCGAGCGCATCAGCAAAGACGCGCGCGTGCCCGTGATCAAACATCTGGACGGTATTTGCCACGTCTACGTCGATGATCGAGCCGATTTCGCCAAGGCCGAAGCCATCGTCATCAACGCCAAGACCCACCGTTACGGCGTCTGCAACGCGATGGAGACTCTGTTGGTCAACGAGACTGTCGCCGCGGAGTTCCTGCCCCGAGTTGCGCCGCTATACGCGGCCAAGGGCGTAGAGCTGCGTGGCTGCCCGGTCACCTGCACACTGTTGCCGGAGGCCATTGCTGCCAGCGAGGAAGACTGGTCGACCGAGTATCTGGCACCGATTCTGTCGATTCGTGTGGTTGCCGACATGGACGCCGCAATTGAACACATCAACACCTACAGCTCGCAGCACACCGATGCGATGGTTTCTGAGGATTACACCCGGGCCCGCCGCTTCATTGCCGAAGTGGATTCCAGCTCGGTGATGATCAATGCCTCGACGCGGTTTGCTGATGGCTTTGAGTACGGCCTAGGTGCGGAGATCGGTATTTCTACCGACAAGATTCATGCCCGGGGCCCGGTCGGTCTGGAAGGTCTGACCAGCGAGAAGTACGTGGTGTTCGGTGACGGCCATATCCGTCAGTGAGCTGCCGCTGATGCGCCGTGTTGGTCTGCTCGGCGGCACCTTTGACCCGGTACACTTCGGGCATTTGCGCAGCGCGGTTGAAGTGTGCGAGCAGTTGCAGCTGGATGAGCTGAGGCTTATCCCGAGTGCGCGTCCGCCACATCGAGATGTGCCGGGAGCGACCGCCGAACAGCGCCTGCGGATGGTTGAACTGGCGGCAGGGCAGGGTAGCGGCTTGTTGGTGGATGACCGTGAGCTGCAACGCGAGCGGCCGTCTTACACGGTGGAAACACTTGAATCGCTGCGCCAGGAACTGGGGTCGGACGTAGCCCTGTTCATGGTGCTGGGCTGGGATGCCTTCTGCGGGCTGCCGAGTTGGCACCGCTGGGAGTCGCTGCTGGAGTTGGCCAATCTGGTCGTTCTGCAGCGCCCCGATTACGACCTGGAAGTACCGGAAGTGCTCAAGGACCTGCTGGCCGCGCGCAGCGTAGACCAGCCAGAGCGCAGCCATGGGCAGATCATCTGCCTGTCGCAGACTCCGCTGGCAATCTCGGCTACTCATATTCGCACGCTGGTAGGCAATGGCGCGTCGCCGCGCTTTCTGTTGCCGGATGCGGTGCTTGACTATATTGAAAACGAAGGGCTGTATCGGCCCTCTATTGAGGATTGAAAATCTACATGCAGATTGAAGAACTGGTTCAGCTGGTGGTCGACGCGCTCGAAGAGCTGAAGGCCAAAGACATCGTGAAAATCGATGTGCGCGAACACACCAGCGTTACCGACTACATGATCATCGCCAGCGGTTCTTCCAACCGTCAGGTCAAGGCGCTGGCCGACAACGTGGTCGAAAAAGCCAAGGACGCCGGTCGTCAGCCGATGGGTGTTGAAGGCAAGGAGTCTGGCGAGTGGGTACTGGTCGACCTGGCCGATGTGGTCGTCCACATCATGCAGCCGGCTACCCGCGAGTTCTATGACCTTGAGCGCCTGTGGCAGAGCGCTGAATCGCGTCGGGCCCAGCATCAGCCGACGGAGTAAGCGACCTTGCGCATTCGCCTGATCAGCGTGGCGTCACGGATGCCGCGCTGGGTCGAGGACGGCTACCAGGAATACGCCAAGCGCATGCCTCCGGATCTGCCGCTGGAGCTCGTTGAGATCCCGCTGGCGACCCGCGGCAAGAACGCCGATGTGGCGCGCCTGATGCGCCGCGAGGGCGAACAGATGCTGGCCGCGGTGCAGCCAGGGGAACGTATTGTCACTCTGGAGGTCAATGGTCGCGCCTGGTCTACCGAGACGCTGGCCGAGCAGCTCGAGAGCTGGCGGCTGGATGCGCGCAATGTGAACCTCATGGTGGGTGGTCCCGAAGGGCTGGCCGAGGAGGTTGCCGCACGCAGCGATCAGCGTTGGTCGCTGTCACCGCTGACGCTGCCGCACCCGCTGGTGCGCATTCTGCTGGCTGAACAGTTGTACCGGGCCTGGACCATTCTCAATCGTCATCCTTACCACAAGTGATTCATGGCCAAGCCGATTCACCTGAAAGACCACAACAATGATGCCCGCATCGTCCAGCGTCGCCTGATTCTGGCTGCGGTGTTCATTCTGGGTCTGGTTGGCGCGTTGATCGCGCGCATGTACTACCTGCAGGTGACCCAGTACGAGTATCACTCGACCCTGTCGGAGAATAACCGGGTTCACGTTCAGCCCATCCCGCCGACTCGTGGTCGCATCTACGACCGTAACGGCGTGGTACTGGCGGAGAACCGGCCGAGTTTCAGTCTGACCATCACCCGCGACCGCGTGGAAGATCTGCCGGCCACCTTCGAGTTGCTCAAGTCCTTGCTTGAACTCAGCGACGAAGACACCGCGCAGGCCGAGCGTCGCCTGTCGCAGGCGCGCCGCCCCTTTGAGTCGGTGCCGGTGATGTTCGAGCTGACTCAGGAACAGATTGCCCGTATCGCCATCAACCAGTTTCGTCTGCCGGGCGTTGAGGTGCAGGCGAGCTTTGTTCGCTATTACCCGTATGCCGATCACTTCGCCCACGCGTTGGGTTATGTCGGGCGTATCAATGAGCAGGAGCTCAAATCGATCGATCCGGTGGCCTACGCGGGCACGCACTACATCGGCAAGACCGGTATCGAACGCTACTACGAACAGTTGCTGCATGGCACTGTCGGCTACGAGGAAGTGGAAACCAATGCGCGTGGGCGGGTGTTGCGCGTACTCGACCGCACCGATCCGATTCCCGGTAACGATCTGACGCTGGAGCTGGACGTCAAACTGCAGCAGGTGGCTGAAGAGGCCCTGGGCGAGCGTCGTGGCGCCGTTGTCGCGATTGATCCGCACACCGGGGGCGTGCTTGCCTTCGTCAGCAAGCCCGGTTTTGACCCCAACCTGTTCGTGACCGGTATCAGCTATGCCGATTACGGCGCGCTGCGGGACTCGCTCGATCAGCCGTTGTTCAACCGCGTGCTGCGCGGCCAGTATCCGCCGGGTTCGACGATCAAGCCGATCGTCGCCTTGGCCGGTCTCGATGCCGGTGTGGTCACCCGCACCAGCCGCGTCTACGACCCCGGTTTCTATCAGTTGCCGAATGTCAGCCACAAATACCGCAACTGGAACCGCTCCGGCGACGGCTGGGTGGATATGTCCTACGCAGTAGCCCGTTCCAACGACACCTACTTCTACGATCTGGCCAACAAGCTGGGCATCGATCGGATGCATGATTTCATGAGTCAGTTCGGCATCGGCCAGCGGGTGTCGATCGATATGTACGAAGAGGCGTCTGGTTTGATGCCGTCCAGCTCCTGGAAGCGCACCAAGTACCGCCAGCCCTGGTATCCGGGGGAGACATTGATCGCCGGTATCGGTCAGGGGTACATGCTGGCGACGCCGTTGCAGTTGGCTCAGGCCACTGCGCTGATTGCCAGTCGCGGGGTCTGGCACCGACCGCGCCTGCTCAAGGAGGCCGAAGGTGTGTTGCCGGATGAGTCCGACACGCCGCCAAATATTCAACTGCGCAATCCTGCCGACTGGGACTTCATCACCCAGGCCATGCAGGATGTGATGCAGTCGCCGCATGGCACCGCTCGTGCGGCGGCGGCCGGAGCGACTTACAACATGGCCGGCAAGAGCGGCACCGCTCAAGTAGTTGCCATCGCCCAAGGCGAGCGTTATGACTCGGCGGCCCTGCGTGAAAGACATCGAGACCATGCGCTGTTCGTTGGCTTTGCGCCAACCGAAAACCCGATGATCGCGGTAGCGGCGCTGGTTGAGAACGGCGAGGGCGGCGGCCGCGTCGCCGGCCCGGTAGTGCGCGCGGTATTCGACGCCTGGGTAGTGCCGCGCCTTGAGGCGCGGCAGCAGGAAGAGCCGGCAGCCGCACAGGAGAGTGCGCAATGAAGTCCATTCCGGTATCCAGTCACGGCCTGCGTCGGCGCGAGTCGATCTGGATGCGTATTCATATCGACCCTTGGCTGCTGCTGCTGATTCTTGCTTTGGCGACGGTCGATGCATTCGTGCTCTATTCCGCCAGTGGCAAGAGCATGGCGATGGTCGTGCGGCAAATGGCGTATTTTGCTGTGGGTATCTCGGCGATGATCGTGGTTGCGCAGTTCCAGCCACGTTTCATGCAGCGCTGGGTGCCGCTTGCCTATCTCGGCGGCACCCTGTTGCTTGCTGCGGTACTGCTGTTTGGTACCGAAGCCAAGGGCGCGCAACGCTGGCTGACGATTCCTGGCGTGACCCGCTTTCAGCCGTCAGAGATCATGAAGCTGGTGATGCCGATGAGTGTGGCCTGGTATCTGGGGCGGCGAAATCTGCCACCGAGCTTCAAGTACGTTGTGGTCACGCTGGCTATCATCTTTTTGCCGACGCTGCTGATTCTCAAGCAGCCGGACCTCGGCACCTCGCTGCTGATCGCCGCCTCGGGTGTGTTTGCCTTGCTATTGGCTGGTCTGCGCTGGCGCTATATCGTTGGTGCGTTGCTGGCGCTGGCACCTGCCGCCGCCGGAATGTGGTACTTCGTCATGCACCCTTACCAGAAGCAGCGGGTGCTGACCTTTCTTAATCCGGAAAGCGATCCGCTGGGCTCGGGTTGGAACATCATCCAGTCCAAGGCAGCGATAGGCTCCGGTGGGGTATTCGGCAAAGGCTGGTTGCAGGGCACCCAATCGCACCTGGATTTTCTGCCGGAAGGGCATACCGATTTCATTATCGCGGTTCTGGCTGAAGAGTTTGGCATGGTCGGTGTTTGCCTGCTGCTGGGCGTCTATCTGCTGGTCATCGCCCGTGGCATGGTCATCACATTGCAAGCACAGGATGCATTCTGCAAACTGCTGGCAGGTAGTATCACCTTGACCTTTTTCGTATATGTTTTCGTCAACATCGGCATGGTCAGCGGTCTGCTGCCGGTGGTGGGGGTGCCGCTGCCGTTCATCAGCTATGGGGGGACCTCATTGGTGACCCTGTTGCTGGGCTTCGGCATCCTCATGTCGATCCAGACGCACAAGAAATGGATGGCACAAACTTGATCGTATCTTCGCTGTTTCGCCGCGCCCGTTCGGCCGTGGCTTCGCGCTTCATGCTTACTACGCTGGCGGCCGCTTTCGGTGTCAGCAGTCTCGCGGCACAGGCCGCTGATTATGGCCCGGAACACCCGGGTGTGCCTGACTTCGTTCAGCAGATGCAGAGTGAGCATGGCTTCAGTGCCGAGCACGTGCAGGCCCTGCTGGATCAGGCGGTGCATCAGGACAACATCATCAAGGCGATCTCGCGGCCGGCCGAGCGGGTCAAACCATGGCACGAGTATCGGGCGATCTTTATTACCGATCAGCGTATTGAACGCGGTCTCGCGTTCTGGGCTGAGCATGCCGACACCCTGGCACGTGCCGAGCAGGAATACGGCGTCGAACCGGAAGTCATTCTGGCGATCATCGGCGTGGAAACCTTCTATGGCCGCAACATGGGCTCCTATCGCGTACTCGACGCTCTGGCGACCCTGGGCTTTGACTATCCGCCGCGCGCCGACTTTTTCCGCAAACAGCTGATGAGCTATATGGTGCTGACGCGCGAGCAGCAGATTGACCCGCTCAGTCTCAAAGGCTCCTACGCAGGCGCCATGGGCTTCGGGCAATTCATCCCGTCCAGCTATCAGGCCTATGCCGTCGACTTTGACGGCGACGGCAAAGTCGACATCTGGAACAACCCGGTTGATGCGATCGGCAGTGTTGCCAACTATTTCCATCAGCATGGCTGGACGCATGGTGCCGAGGTGGCTGTCGAAGCACAGGTCACGGGCGAGCGTTTTCGCGACGGTTTGACTGAGCCCCGTGGTCTGGAAGCGCGCCAGACTGTTGCCGAGCTCAAGGCATTGGGCTGGACACCGAGCGCCACGCTGGCGGACGATCAAGATGTCATGGCTTTTGAGTTCGATGCCGGGGAACGAATGCAGTACTGGGTGGGTCTGAACAACCTGTACGTCATCACCCGCTACAACCGCAGCGTCATGTATGCCATGGTGGTACATCAACTCGCAGACCTGTTACGTGAGGCCAGGCCCGAATGATGCCGATTGCCCAGACATCCATGCGCTATCTGCTGCTCGGCGGCCTGGCGTTGTTGGCCGCCTGCTCATCGACGCCGCAGAGCGGTCCGTCGTCCAGTACCGCTAGCGCGCCCGCTTCGACTGCTGGCGCTCGCCCGCTGCATGATGGCCCGCCGAGTTACATGCAGGATGTGTCGCTGATTCCCGATGCAATCCCGACGCCGCATACCGGCGCCTACAAGGCTTCGCCCTACACCGTCCTTGGGCAGCGTTATCATCCGATGCAGGACGGCCGCAGCTACCGTGAAGAGGGGGTCGCCTCCTGGTACGGCACCAAGTTTCACGGGCAGCACACCGCCAATGGCGAGGTCTACGATCTCTATGGCATGACGGCTGCGCACAAGACGCTGCCGTTGCCGACCTATGTGCAGGTCACCAACCTGCAGAACGGTCGCAAAATCATTGTTCGAGTCAACGACCGTGGGCCGTTTTACTCTGATCGCATCATCGATTTGTCCTTCGCCGCCGCGAAGAAATTGGGCTACGCAGATCAGGGCACGGCGCGCGTGCGGGTTGAGGGCATTGATCCGGTGGCCTGGCAGCAGCAGAACAATCCGAATTATCTGGTGACCCGAGAGGCTGTTGCCGACGCGCCTGTGATGGCTGCGCTGCCTCCGGAGCCGGTCGAGAATGTGCAGGCTGGCGGTTATTACCTGCAGGTTGGCGCATTCTCGTCCGATCAGGCTGCCCAGGCGTTGCGTCAGCGCGTGATGGGCGTAGTCGGCAGCAATGTCCGGGTCAGCCCGGTTCAGGTCGATTCCCGTACCCTGCACCGGGTTCGGGTCGGGCCTCTGAGTAGCCAGGATGAAGCTCGACGAATGATGGAAACCCTGCGCGTGGCCAACCTCGGAACACCGGCACTGGTCACCGCCAACTGATTTTTGTACCCGCGGAAACGCAACCCACCACTGATTGTGAGCACCATGTTGAAAAAACTGATTTCGACCCTGCTGATTACCTCTGTCGCGACCCTGTCGGTGACTGCCCATGCGCAGACACCTGCCCGTCCGACGCTGAATGCACCCGCTGCGGCAGCGCCTATCGTGCCGACAGCGCCGGAGTTGGCAGCGTCAAGCTACCTGCTGATCGACGCCAACAGCGGTGCGGTGCTGGTCGAGCACAATGCCGATACTCCGCTGCCGCCGGCCAGTCTCACCAAGATGATGACCAGCTACATCGTCAGTCAGGAAATCAAGCGTGGTCAGATCGGCGAGAACGACCCGGTGCTGGTCAGCGAAAAGGCCTGGCGCATGGGTGGTTCCAAGATGTTCATCCGCGTGGGCAATCAGGTGCCGGTGATCGACCTGCTGCGCGGTGTGATTATTCAGTCCGGTAACGATGCCAGTATTGCGCTTGCCGAGCACGTTGCCGGCAGTGAGGATGCCTTCGCCGACCTGATGAACGCACAGGCGCAGCGTCTGGGTATGACCAATAGCCACTTCGTCAACGCCACTGGCTGGCCAGCCGAGGATCACTACGCCTCAGCTCGCGATCTGGCGATCCTGGCGCAGGCGATTATTCGTGACGACCCCAAATCTCACTATGCCATCTACGGCGAGAAGGAGTTCGTCTGGAACGACATTCGTCAGCCTAACCGCAACCTGATGTTGTGGCGCGACAGCACTGTGGATGGTCTGAAGACCGGTCACACCGACGAAGCCGGTTTCTGTCTGGTTGCCTCCGCCAAGCGCGACGACATGCGCCTGATCTCGGTGGTCATGGGAACTACAAGTGAGCAGGCTCGCGCGGCTGAAACCCAGAAACTGTTGACCTGGGGCTTCCGCTTCTTTGAAACCAAGACTTTCTACCAGCCGGGTCAGGTACTGGCTGACGAGCGAGTGTGGAAGGGTGCACAGGACAAGGTGCAGCTCGGTCTTCAGGACGGTCTGATGCTGACCCTGCCCAAGGGCCAGTCCGACAAACTGGAAGCCAGTCTGACGCTGAACAAGCCGATCATGGCGCCGATCCAGATCGGTGACGTACTGGGTGAAGTTGAAGTCAAGCTGGGTGACGAGGTCGTGCACACGGCGCCGCTGGTAGCGCTGACTGCGGTCGAGGAGGGTGGTTTCTTCGGGCGTCTGTGGGACAGCATTCGTCTGTTCTTCTACGGTTTGTTTGATTGAGGAGGGCAGCGCATGGCTGATGTAAACGAGCCCCAGGCTCCAAAAATCGAATTTCCCTGCCAGTACCCGATCAAGGTCATCGGGACTGCCGGTGATGATTTTGCCGAGGTGATCTGTCAGGTCGTGGAGAAACATGCCCCCGGCGTGGATACCACCACCGTTGAGATCAAGGACAGCAAGAACGGGCGTTTTCTGTCGTTGCGGGTGGTCATTACCGCAACCGGTCAGGAACAGCTCGAAGCCCTGCATCGGGATCTCAAGGCGACCGGCCGCGTGCACATGGTGCTGTGATGGACGCCCCTGCGGAACTGGTAATCCGCCACCTCGGGCTGGTGGATTATCAGCCCACGTTGGAGGCCATGCGACAACTCACAGAGCAGCGTGGCCCCGATACCCCTGATGAGATCTGGTTGCTGCAGCATCCCCGCGTGTTTACGCAGGGGCAGGCTGGCAAGGCTGAGCACGTGCTGGCGCCCGGTGATATACCGGTCATTCAGGCCGAGCGCGGTGGTCAGGTCACCTATCACGGCCCGGGCCAGTTGGTGGGTTATCTGATGCTGGATCTGCGGCGCAAGAACCTTGGGGTACGTGAGCTGGTGACGGCCATGGAGCAGAGTCTGGTCGACCTGCTCGCGCTGTATGGTGTTGAAGCGGCGCCGCGCGCTGATGCCCCCGGTGTCTATGTGGGGGCTGACAAGATCGCTTCGCTCGGCCTTAGGGTGCGTCGTGGTTGCTCGTTCCACGGGCTGGCTCTGAATCTGGATATGGACCTGGAGCCGTTCCGGCGTATCAATCCCTGTGGCTACGCGGGTTTGCGGATGACCCAACTCAGCGAACATGTCGACGGGACGGTGGATATCGCTCTGGTCGAGGAGCAACTGGCGGCGGCGTTGCGCAAGCGTCTGGGCTACGTCACTGAGCAGTAGAGGGGCGGGCGCGCTGCTGATTGCGGCGCGCCTGTGTCGGAGTCAGCGTCAGCTGAGATTCAGGGTTGGAATCAGGCTGGCGTCGACCGCCTGACCCGGTACCGGGGCCGGTGCTGCCAGACCCAGGTTATTTTTCTCGAATACCCTATCGGCACGGTAGCTGGAACGCACCAGCGGGCCGGCGGCCACTTCCATAAAACCCATCTCCAGACCAATCTCACGGTAGCGATTGAACTCGTCCGGGCTGACCCAGCGTTGCACCGCGAGGTGATTGCGAGTCGGCTGCAGGTATTGGCCAAGGGTGACGATATCGACGCCGATTTCGCGTAGATCCTTGAAGGTTTGCAGGATTTCGTCGTCAGTCTCACCTAGTCCAACCATCAGGCTGGTCTTGGTCAGCACCTGCGGACGGTGTTTCTTGGCATGGGCCAGTACGTCCAGCGTCTTGCGGTATCCGGCGCGTGGATCGCGAACCTCATGGGTCAGGCGCTCGACGGTTTCCACGTTCTGAGCGAAGACTTCCAGGCCTGAATCGACCACCGCCTCGATGGCACTCAGTACGCCGTCGAAGTCAGGTGTCAGGGCTTCAACCACCACCTGCGGCGTACGCTGCTTGATAGCACGGACGCAGGCTGCGTAATGCGCTGCGCCGCCGTCGTCCAGGTCGTCCCGGTCAACCGAGGTCAGCACGATGTAACGCAGTGCCATGAGCTCGACCGACTTGGCAGTGTTTTCCGGCTCTTCCTTGTCCAACCAGCCGTTCGGGTTGCCGGTATCCACCGCGCAGAAGCGGCAGGCACGGGTACAGACCGAGCCCATCAGCATGATGGTGGCGGTGCCGTTAGACCAGCACTCGCCCATGTTCGGACAATGGGACTCCTGGCAGACCGTGCTCAGTCGGTGCTCGCTGACATTGCGTTTGACCGCTTCAAAACGGTCACCACCCGGGGCCTTGACCCGCAGCCATTTGGGCTTCGGGGAAAAAACCTGGGGTTCAGCGCTGGCGCGACGTTTCTGACCATCCTTGATGGCGGCAATGCCTTGGGCGTTGCGAAACTTCTCGCCGCTGGCAACGGATTTCTGCGGGGTGTCGGACATGATCGGCAGGGCTCCTGGTAGAGGCTCCGTGGGGTGCTGGAAGAGGCACTGGTCGGCTTGTGGCCGACGCGGATTCTACCACAGCCGAGCAGGTGCGCGCAGTGGTGAGCTGCGCGCTGAAGCTCAGGGCTGGCGCAGGGCTTCGAGCAACTCGACCGAGGCGTAGCCGTCAGCTGGCCAGTCCTGTTGCTGCTGGAAGCTGCGAATAGCCCGGCGCGTGTTGGCGCCGATAATACCGTCGATACCGCCCGGCTCCAGACCTTTCTCGGTGAGCAGGGTCTGCAGCTCTATGCGTTCGCTGCGTGACAGTGGTCGGTCATCGGTCGGCCAGGTCGCGTGAATCTGGCCAGCGCCCTGAAAGCGCTCTGACAGAAGGCCGATGGCCAGCGCGTAGCTAGAGGAATTGTTGTAGCGCATGATGGTGCTGAAGTTGTTCAGCAGCAGGAACGCTGGGCCTCGATGACTGGCTGGCAGCAGCAGTGCGGCGCGCTGCTCCGCGAGATTGTCGGCAAGGCGCTGGCCGCCTGCGGCGGTGATGCCAAGTGCCTGCCATTCGGCCACGGTTTTCTTCACGGCGGGGTCGGCTTGGGCGTAGTCGAAGTTGGCCGGCAGCACGACCTCCTGCCCCCATGGCTGACCGCTTCTCCAACCGGATTGCTGCAAGTAGTGGGCGGCTGAGGCCAGTGCGTCGGCAGCGGAGTTCCAGATGTCGCGTCGGCCGTTTCCGTCAAAATCCACCGCATACTGGTTGTAGGTAGTCGGGATAAACTGTGTCTGCCCCATGGCTCCTGCCCATGAGCCAAGCATGCCGCTGGGCTCAATGTCCCGGTGCTGGAGAATGTCCAGCGCGGCCAGTAGCTGGTCGTGGGCAAATTGGGGGCGCCTGCCTTCGTGGGCCAGTGTCGCCAGTGAGCGAATAACCGCGCGGTTGCCCATGTTCTGGCCGTAGTTGCTCTCAAGGCCCCAGATGGCGGTCAGGATGCGCCGATCCACGCCGTAGCGTTGCTCAATTGCGTCAAGTGTTTCGCGTTGAGCGCTGAGGCGGCTGCGGCCGGTCGCCACCCGTTGGCTCGACATGGCGCTGTCGAGGTACGCCCATACCGGGCGGGAAAACTCGGGTTGGCTGCGGTCTGCCTTGATGACGTCTTCATCCGGGGTGACGCCTGCGAAGGCGCGGTCAAACAGGTCGGCGTCGATCCCCTTACCCAGTGCTTCCTGGCGGAAACTGTCGCGCCATTGGGCGAAGGTTTGGGGTTTGGGCGCTTGTGCCGGGGGCGCTGCAGGAGCAGCGGCAGTGGCGGCGCTCGGTTGCACTGGCACCGGCTGCGCGATGGCGGCGCTGGGGGTGTCTGCACAGGCGCTCAGGCAAATCAGGCTGAATGAGGCAAGCAGAGGGAGGCGGGCCTTGCGGCTGTGGGGTGTGGGCATGCAGATTCCCTGGATTCTTGTCTGGCTTTTCGGGTGCTGTGTAAGCCCCGTCCTTGAGCCGTTGGAGGTTAGTGCGCAGGAAAGGTTCCGGCAACAAGGCACGACAATGACAGGTGGCGCGCGGCTCGGCAAGGGCGGCAAATGGCCGTGTTCCGGCATTTATGCTAGAGTTCGCGGCTTTTACCGACCCTGTTCCCCATGTCTGCGCGCCTTCGGCGATTCCGTGGTCTGCGCGGCTTTGTTGTTGCCGCATGTGAGCAGGGACCTGCGCCCTGCAACCTGACGACGCTGCGGTGTCTGTCTGCTGAACTGAAAACAGGTTTGCCTACCCATGACTTTTATCGAAACCCTGCGCCGTGAATGGTTCTCCAACGTGCGTGGCGACCTGCTGTCCGGGCTGGTCGTTGCATTGGCGCTGATCCCTGAGGCCATTGCGTTCTCCATCATCGCCGGCGTCGATCCCAAGGTTGGCCTGTATGCCTCCTTCTGCATTGCGGTGGTCATTGCGTTTACCGGGGGCCGGCCTGGCATGATCTCGGCCGCGACCGGTGCTATGGCGCTGCTGATGGTGACGCTGGTACGCGAACACGGTCTGGAGTATCTGCTGGCTGCCTCGCTGCTGTGTGGTGTGTTTCAGATCGGCGCCGGTTACCTGCGACTCGGCTCGTTGATGCGCTTTGTCTCGCGCTCGGTGGTCACCGGGTTCGTCAATGCGCTGGCGATCCTGATTTTCATGGCCCAGCTGCCTGAGCTGACCGGGGTAACCTGGCATGTCTACGCCATGACTGCCGCCGGCCTGGGTATCATCTACCTGTTCCCCCTGCTGCCCGGTGTCGGCAAGGTAATTCCCTCGCCACTGGTGTGCATCCTGTTACTGACCGCCGTGTCGATCCATCTCGGGCTGGATATTCGCACCGTGGCCGACATGGGCGAGCTGCCGGATACCCTGCCGGTCTTCCTCTGGCCGGACGTGCCGCTCAACCTCGATACATTGATGATCATCCTGCCGTATTCGGCTGCGATGGCCGTGGTCGGGCTGCTTGAGTCGATGATGACCGCAACCATCGTCGACGATCTGACTGATACCAGCAGCGACAAGAACCGTGAGTGCAAGGGTCAGGGCGTTGCCAACATCGCTTCCGGCCTGCTTGGTGGCATGGCTGGCTGCGCGATGATTGGTCAGTCGGTGATCAACGTGAAGTCGGGTGGCCGTACCCGTCTGTCCTGCTTCGTAGCGGGCAGCGTGCTGCTGGTGCTGGTGGTGTTTGCCAGCGACTGGGTCGGGCAGATTCCGATGGCGGCTCTGGTGGCGGTGATGATCATGGTGTCGATCGGCACCTTCAGCTGGGATTCGATTCGCAACCTGCGTCATCACCCGCTGTCGACCAATCTGGTCATGCTGGCCACGGTGTCGGTGGTGGTGGCGACTCACAACTTGGCTTACGGCGTGTTTGTCGGTGTGCTGCTGGCAGCGATGTTCTTCGCCAACAAGATTGGTCACTACCTGCATATCGGCAGCGAGTTGAGTGCTGAGGGTGATGCGCGTCGCTACGAGGTGGTGGGGCAGGTGTTCTTCAGTTCTGCCGACAAGTTTGCCGCGGGCTTTGATTTCAAGGAAGCGCTTGATAGGGTGGTGATTGACCTGAGTCGCGCGCACTTCTGGGATATCACCGCGGTAGGTGCGCTCGACAAGGTGGTCATCAAGTTCCGCCGTGAAGGTACCGAAGTCGAGGTGATCGGACTCAACGAGGCCAGTGCCACTATCGTTGATCGCTTTGGGGTACACGACAAGCCGGAGGCGGTTGACCACCTCGGTGGCCACTGATCAGCGGGAGAGCTGAATGAGCGAAGCAAGGGTGTTGGCGTGTATCGACGGTTCCGCTGCCAGTGAAGCGGTATGTGACTACGCAGCCTGGGCCAGTCTGCGGCTGAATGCGCCGCTGGCGCTGCTGCACGTGCTGGAGCCGGTTGCTGGCGCCGGGCCAACGGACCTGTCCGGCAGCATCGGGTTGGGCAGTCGCGAGCACTTGCTGAACGAGCTTGCCGAGCTGGACGAACGGCGCGCGCGCCTGCTGCGAGAGCAGGGCAAGCTGATGCTTGATGCTGCGGCAACACGGGTGCAGGCCGACGGGGTGGCAGAGCCAACTCTGCGTCAGCGCCACGGCCGGCTGGTCGATACGCTGCAGGAGCTGGAAGGCGAAATCCGTTTGCTGGTCATGGGGCGGCAGGGTGAGGCGGGCGGCAGTACGGCCAGTCAGGTTGGCAGCCAGCTGGAAAGCGTCATCCGCACCATGCATCGCCCAGTGCTGATCACCACTGGTGACTACCGGGCGCCACAACGGGTGCTGATCGCCTTTGATAACAGCCCCAGCGTGCGCAAGGGGCTTGATCTGTTGATGCAGAGTCCGCTGCTGGTTGGGACGACAATCCACCTGCTGATGGTCGGCGCTGATACTGCCGATGCCAGGCAGGCGATTGATGCAGCGCGCAAGCAGCTGGACGAGGAGGGTTTCTCCGCCAGTTCGGAGATTCGTGCCGGCGAGGTTGAAGAGGTGCTATTGCAGTGCAGGCGTGAGCAGGAGATGGATCTGATCATCATGGGCGCCTACGGTCATTCGCGGATTCGCCAGTTCCTGGTCGGCAGTACCACCACCTCGATGCTGCAGCGCACTGACTGTCCGCTGTTGCTGCTGCGCTGACTACAGGCTCAGGCGCGCGCCGGAGGCCTCAACCAGAATGCGCGCCAGACCGTCCCAGGGCGAGCCTGGCGCCTGCCCCTTGATCTGCTCATCAACGGTCTGCGCGTCGTTCAACCAGCGCTCCCAGGCTTCTGCCGGATGGCGCTGCAGGGCGCTGCGCAGCAGTGGCTTGCGTTTATCCCACACCGGTGGCCGCTGACTGGCAAATACCTTGTCTAGCGGGATGCCGCGGCTCTGTTGCTGGGCCATGTCGGCCAGACTGCGCAGTTCTCGGCTGATCGCCCAGAGCACTACCGGCGCCTCGACGCCTTCTCCCCGTAGCCCGTTGAGCATCCGCAGTGCGTGCTGGGGCTGGCCCTGCAGCATCGCATCGCTGAGGTGAAAGACGTCAAAGCGGGCGCTGTCAGCGACGACTTGTTGCACGGTGTCCAAGGTCAACTGGCCTTGCGGGCAATATAGCTTCAGCTTCTCGATTTCCTGCGCCGCCGCCAGCAGGTTGCCTTCGACCCGGGCGCTGAGCAGATCAATGGCTTCAGGGCTGGCCTGCAGTCCGGCCTCAAGCAGGCGCTCGCGAATCCAGGTAGGCAGTTGCTGCGGCTCAATCGGCCAGATTTGCACGAAGCGGCTGTCGGCGTGCTCGATCAGGCTCTTGGCCCACTTGCTACGCTGGGTGGCGCCGTCAAGTTTGGGCAGGCTGATCAGCAGGGTGGTGTCTTCTGCGGGTTGTTCGAGATACGCCAGCAGCGCCTTGGCACCGGCATCCCCGGGCTTGCCCGATGGAATGCGCAGCTCAAGCAGGCGTTTCTGTGCGAACAGGGAGAGGCTATGGCTGGCCTCGTAGAGTTGAGCCCAGTCGAAACTGCGGTCAACGTCGAATACCTGCCGTTCTTCGCAACCGGCAGTGCGGCAGGCTCGGCGAATCAGATCGCAGGCCTCGCCGCAGAGCAGCGGGTCGTCACCACTGACGATGTAGACGGCGGCTAGCTCATCCTTGAGCTGCTTGCCCAGCTGGGGGGCGTTAAGCTTCATTGCCGGTTCAGTTGCCCTGCTGGTCGAGTCGCGACTCGCGGCTGGACAGCTCGCTTTCGGTGATGCTGGACAGACGGAACAGCAGCTGACGAGTGAGGTCCTGGCGCATTTCGCGGCGCAGCAGTTCTTCTTCCTCGGTGGTGCCGATGATGTTGTCCTTGTCGTTCACGTAAATGCGACGGGTAGCCAGGGTCTCCGGCCCGATCAGTGCACGGCCCTGACGGTCAGCGATCTGGAAGGTCAGGTTGCTGGTCAGTTCGTACTCTGCGGGCGTTGCGCTGCTGGTATAGCTGACCGCCCGACGACCCTGCGCTTCGTTCAGCAACTGCAGCTTGTAGGCGGCCGTCGGCGTCACCTGCACGCCGTCTACCTCGAGTGCCTCGAGCACTTGCTGATAGGTGCGGCCGTAGCGGTTTTGCGCCGTTACATCCAGCTGGTTCAGCTCGACGCTGTCGACACCGGTGCCGCGCAGGTGAAACCCGCAGCCGGAGGCGAGCAGGGTGGCGCCGAGGACGGCGCAGCTGAGCAGCAGGCGGGGTGTGGTCAGTGACATCTTGGCTCTCCGTTGCAAAATCAGTTGGCGACAATGTTGACCAGCTTGCCCGGGACGACGATAACCTTGCGGATCGTCAGGCCTTCGGTAAAGCGCAGCACATTCTCGTTTTCCCGCGCGGTGGCTTCAATCAGCTCGCGGCTGGCGTCGGCGGCAACTTCGATGTGGCCGCGCAGCTTGCCGTTGACCTGAATCACCAGTTGCAGGCTGTCCTGTACCAAAGCGCTCTCGTCGACACTCGGCCAGCGCGCATCGATGATCGCGTCGCTATGGCCCAGTGCCTGCCAGAGGCTGTGGCTGATATGCGGAGCAATCGGTGCGAGCAGCAGGGCAACGGTCTCCAGACCTTCCTGCAGCAGGGCGCGATCCTGCTCGGCGTCTTGCGGTGCCTTCTCCAGCACGTTCATCAGCGTCATGACCGCAGCGATGGCGGTGTTGAACTTGTGGTGCTGGCCGATATCCTGACTGGCCTGCTTGATGGCCAGATGGATGGCGCGGCGCACGGCTTTCTGGTCATCGCTCAAGGTGTCGAGGTTGGCCTTGCCGGCCGGGCCCTTGGCGTGATGCTGTTGGCTCAGGCGCCAGACGCGGCGCAGGAAGCGCTGCGCGCCTTCAACGCCGGAGTCAGACCATTCCAGGCTCATGTCCGGCGGCGAGGCGAACATCATGAACAGGCGGCAGGTGTCGGCACCGTACTGGTCGATCATGGCTTGTGGGTCGACGCCGTTGTTCTTCGACTTGGACATCTTCTCGGTGCCGCCAATCTCGACTGGCTGGCCGTCGCTGCGCAGCGTGGCGGCAATGATCTTGCCCTTGCCGTCGCGCTCGATGTCGACATCGGCCGGGTTGTACCAGGTCTTGCTGCCGTTGGCTTCGAGGCGGTAGTAGGTGTCGGCCAGAACCATGCCCTGAGTCAGCAGGTTCTTGAACGGTTCGTTGCTGTTGACCAGGCCCTCGTCGCGCATCAGCTTGTGGAAGAAGCGCGCGTAGAGCAGGTGCAGAATCGCGTGTTCGATACCGCCGATGTACTGGTCAACCGGCAGCCAGTGGTTGGCCGCTGCCGGATCGACCATGCCCTTGTCGTATTGCGGGCTGGCGTAGCGGGCGTAGTACCAGGAGCTTTCGACGAAGGTATCCATGGTGTCGGTTTCGCGCTTGGCGGCGGCACCACACTTCGGACAGCTGCACTCATAGAACTCGGGCATCTTCGCCAGCGGGCTGCCAGCGCCATCAGGAATCACGTCTTCGGGCAGCACCACGGGCAGCTGGTCGTCCGGTACCGGCACGTCACCGCAGCTGTCGCAATGAATGATCGGGATCGGACAGCCCCAATAGCGCTGACGGCTGATACCCCAGTCGCGCAGACGGAACTGGGTACGCGGTTCGCCCAAGCCTTTCTGCTTCAGCACTTCGCCAATGGCGGTGAACGCGCTGTCGTAGTCCAGGCCGTCGAATTCGTCGGAGTTGATCAGCTCGCCCTTCTCACCGTAGGCGTCTTGCCACGGCTCAGGTGTTTCATCACCGGCCGAGGTACGGATAACCGGTTTGATCGGCAGGCTGTATTTGGTTGCGAAGGCAAAGTCGCGCTCGTCGTGGGCCGGAACGGCCATCACGGCGCCTTCGCCGTAGCCCATCAGTACGTAGTTGGCGACCCAGACCGGCAGCTTCTCGCCAGTGAGCGGGTGTAGCACGTACAGCGGAGTCGGCATGCCTTTCTTTTCTTGCGTGGCGATGTCGGCCTCAGCCACGCCGCCGCGCTTGCACTCGTCGATGAACGCCTGCAGCTCAGGGTTGTTCCCGGCGGCCTGAGTCGCCAGTGGATGCTCGGCGGCGACGGCGACGTAGGTTGCGCCCATCAGCGTGTCGGGACGGGTGGTGAAGACTTTCAGGGTGCCGTCGTGGCCGATGCTGGTGGTGTCGTACGGGAACTGGACTTCCATACCGACCGACTTGCCGATCCAGTTGCGCTGCATGGTCTTGACCTGTTCAGGCCAGCCCGTCAGCTCATCCAGCGAGCTCAGCAGTTCGTCTGCGTAGTTGGTGATAGCGAAGTAGTACATCGGGATTTCGCGCTTCTCGATGACTGCGCCACTGCGCCAGCCCTTGCCGTCGATCACCTGTTCGTTGGCCAGTACGGTCTGATCGACTGGGTCCCAGTTCACGGTGCCGTTCTTGCGGTAGATGATGCCTTTCTCGAACAGACGGGTGAACAGCCACTGCTCCCAGCGGTAGTAATCGGGCTTGCAGGTAGCAATTTCGCGCGACCAGTCGATGGCCAGACCCAGACTTTTCAGCTGGGTACGCATGTAGTCGATGTTGGAGTAGGTCCAGGCGGCCGGAGCGACTTTGTTGTTCATCGCTGCGTTTTCCGCCGGCATGCCGAACGCGTCCCAGCCCATGGGCTGCAGCACGTTCTTGCCTTGCATGCGCTGGTAGCGGGCGATTACATCACCGATAGTGTAGTTGCGCACATGCCCCATGTGTAGCTTGCCGCTGGGGTACGGAAACATCGACAGACAGTAGTAGGTGTCCTGGTCGGGGGTTTCGGTAACCTTGAATGCGTTGGCGTTGTCCCAGTCGGCCTGGGCAGCGGCTTCGATCTCACTCGGTGAATACTGTTCTTGCATGGCGTGGGGTCTGGTGACTCGTGGTGACGTGAAAAAGTAATGGGGCAGGATACACCACCCGGCGCTCATCAGGTAGTCACATGCCATTCGTCGCCGGCTTGGCGGCGGCGGCGTCGGTGGGTCTATTCTCTAGATGAAGAGACGAGCCATCCGGGGCCGTCGCAGAGCCATTGCGGGAGGTTGCAAGATGTGTGCTGGATTGCCTTCGGTGGTGGCTCGACAGCCCCAGGATAGCGCTTACGGCAAGCTGCTACGGCGGCTCGATCAGGCGCTGGATATGGCACACACCCGGCAATGGCTGCGAGGCTACCCGGAGCTGCCGGCAGACCTTGAATTGCAGGGGCTGAGCCCGGAGGAGATGGCGCTGCTGCAGCAGATACTGGTCGCCATCTCGCTGCGCACGCCGTTACCGGGCGTGGCGACGCCGCCAGACAACGGGCAAAAGCACTAGCAACGCCAGTATCACCAGCGGCCAGCTGCGCCAGCGCAGATAGGGTGTTTGGCCACTCATCGGCTGAACCTCGCCAATCAAAACCTCCTGCTGGAATTGCGGAATTCGCTGACGAATCACGCCGCGCGGATCGATCAGCGCGGTTACGCCGTTGTTGGTTGCACGAATCATCCAGCGCTGACTCTCCATGGCGCGCATCTGGGCCATCTGCAGGTGTTGCAGCGGGCCGATCGAGGAGCCGAACCAGCTGTCGTTGCTGATGGTGATCAGCACATCGCTTTGGGCAGCCAGTTTGGCGGCAAAGTCGGGGTAGACTGCCTCGTAGCAGATCAGGGGGGCCAGTTTGTAACCAGCGGCCTGCAGCGGCGGTTGGTCAGCCGGGCCGCGGCTGAAGCTGGACATCGGCAGGTTGAAGAAGTCGATCAGCCCGCGCAGCAGGTCTTCCAATGGCACGTATTCGCCAAAGGGCACCAGCTTCTGCTTGAGGTATTCGCTGCGTGGCTCGCTGCCGCCAACCATGATGCCGTTATAGATGCGCATGCCGTTTTCGTCATGGGTGTCGACCGGGATGCCGGTGATCAACGTGCGGCCTTCCTGCGCCAAATTGGCGGCGATGCCATCGACAAAGTACAGCGATTGGCTCTGCAGCACCGGTACGGCGGTTTCCGGCCAGACCACCAGGTCGGTCGGCGGCTGAGCGTAGGTCAGGTCCCGGTACAGCTCCAGCGTGTGGGTGATGTAGGCCGGGTCCCACTTGTCGGACTGAGCGATGTTGGCCTGTACCAGATTGACGCTCAGGCGCTTGCCGAGGGGCTGGGTCCAGTCGATGTACTGCAGCACCAGGCCGCCGCCCCAGAACAGGCCGATCAGTCCAGCAACTGCGACCGTCTGTAGCGGGCGTCGCAGCAGGCGCCACTCGGTCAGCAGGCAGGCGACCAACACCGACATGACCCCAAGCAGCCAGACGCCGCCGACCGGCGCCCAGCCCGCCAGCCAGCTGTGACTGTGGGCGTAGCCGTGATACAGCCAGGGGAACCCGGTCAGGAACCAGCTGCGGAACATTTCCTGAGCAAACCACAGCAGGGCAAAGCTCAGACTGCTCAGCCAGGCGCCTTGCGGGCGCAGAAAGCGCACCCAGACCCAGGCCATCAGGGCAAAAAAGCAGGACAGTCCCAGTTCCAGGCCGCCGGTCAGGAAGGCCGCCAGCGGCGGTGAGGCGTTGCCGTGGACGTGGATGCTGATGTAGATCCAGGACACCCCGGAGGCGAATAGCCCCAAGCCCCAGGCGCCACCACGCAGCGCGGCCTGCTTTGCTGTAACGTCCTTCAACCCCTGGTACAGCAGCGCCACCGAGAGCATGCCCAGCGGCCAGAGGTTGTAGGGGGCGAAGGACGGCGTGCTGAGCGCGCCGGCGACCAGCGCGATCAGGTGGCCGACAACACCGGGGCCGCGCAGGCGGCTGAGCAGGGCGTGCATGGGGACTTCCTTATCGGCGTCGGCTAGCGGTTGACCAGCGTGACGCGCAGCAGATGGACTCGGCGGCTGTCGGCATTCAGGACGCGAACCCGGAAGCCGTCCAGTTCGACCACTTCATTGCGTTTGGGTAAGTGGCCAAAGGCGTTCATGACCAGGCCGCCAACGGTATCGAACTCTTCGTCGGAGAACTCGGTCTCGAAGTGTTCGTTGAACTCCTCGATCGGCGTCAGGCCCTTGACCAGATAGTCGCCACTGGGCAGCGGCTTGATCTGGCTGTCTTCGTCGACGTCATGCTCGTCTTCGATATCGCCGACGATCTGTTCCAGTACGTCCTCAATGGTGACCAGGCCTGACACACCGCCGTATTCGTCGATCACCACCGCCATGTGGTTGCGGGTGGCGCGGAACTCCTTGAGCAGCACGTTGAGGCGCTTGGATTCCGGGACGAAAGTCGGTGAGCGGACGATGTCCTTGATGTTGAAGCGGTCGGTGTTTTCTTCCAGCAGCAGCGGCAGCAGATCCTTGGCGAGCAGGATGCCGATTACATCATCGATGCTTTCGCCGATGACCGGGAAACGCGAGTGCGCTGCTTCGATCACCGCCGGCAGGAACTCGCGGGGGCTGTGGCTGGCTTTGATGGTGGTCATCTGTGAGCGCGGCACCATAATGTCGCGGACTTGCATGTCCGAGACCTGGAGCGCACCTTCGATGATCGACAGGGCCTCGATATCCAGAACCTCGTTGCTGTGCGCCTCGCGCAGCAGTTCGAGCAGTTCCTGGCGGTTCTTGGGTTCATGGACAAAAGCCTGGACCAGTTTATCCAGCCACGACTTATGCCCGTTGGTCGATCGATCTTCGCTCATTGATCCTTACTCATCATCTTCAAGATAGGGGTCGGCTATGCCGAGTTCTGCCAGCAATTCCCGTTCCAGGGCTTCCATCTCCTCTGCGTCGGCGTCGTCGATGTGATCGTAGCCAAGCAGATGCAGGCAGCCATGGATGACCATGTGCGCCCAGTGGGCGAGCAGGGGTTTGCCCTGTTCGTCTGCTTCGCGGGCGACCACGGGAACGCAGATCACCAGATCGCCAAGCAACGGCAGGTCAAGTTCGGGAGGCAGGTCGGCAGGGAAGGACAGGACGTTCGTCGCATAGTCCTTGCCGCGGTAGGTGTTATTCAGCTGGCGGCCCTCATCGGCGTCCACCAGGCGAATGGTCAGTTCACGGTCGGTGCCCGCACCCAGTGCCAGCCCGACCCAGCGTATGAAACTGTCGTCGTCAGGCTGATCGGGGGCGCTGGAAGCGCGCTGGATGTCGAGCTCAATGCTCATTGCGGCGCTCCTGGCGGGCGGCTTCCTGCAGGGCATCGAAGCGGTCATAGGCTTCAACGATGCGCTGCACCAGCGGATGGCGTACCACGTCCTTGGACTGGAAGTGGGTGAAGCCGATGCCCTTGACGTCTTTCAGTACTTCGGCGACATGGGCCAGACCTGAGCGCGTGCCGCGGGGCAGGTCGACCTGGGTAATGTCGCCGGTGATTACGGCGGTGGAGCCGAAGCCGATCCGGGTCAGGAACATCTTCATCTGCTCGACCGTGGTGTTCTGCGACTCGTCCAGAATGATGAAGCTGTTATTCAGGGTGCGACCGCGCATGTAGGCCAGCGGTGCAATTTCGATCACCTGACGTTCGATCAGCTTGATCACCTGCTCAAAGCCCATCATCTCGTATAGCGCGTCGTAGAGCGGGCGCAGATAGGGGTCAATCTTTTGCGCCAGGTCGCCCGGCAGAAAACCTAGCTTCTCGCCGGCTTCAACCGCCGGGCGAACCAGCAGGATGCGACTGATCTGCTCACGCTCCAGCGCATCGACCGCGCAGGCAACCGCCAGATAGGTCTTGCCGGTACCGGCCGGGCCGATACCGAAATTGATGTCGTGCTCTTGGATCGAACGCAGGTACTTCTGCTGGTTCGGGCCGCGCGGCTGAATGCTCATCTTGCGCGTGCGCAGGATCACCGGTTTGTGCTCGTCACCCTTGCTCAGCGTTTCGCTCAGGCTCTCCAGTCCGGATTCCTGCAGATACAGGTGTACTGTATCTGGACCGAGGTCGTCGTTATTGCGCGTTTCGCGGTACAGCTGGCGCAGAACCGCTTCGGCCGAGCGGGTCAGGGAATCGTCGCCGATCAGCTCGAAGTGGTTGCCGCGGTTGCGGACTTCGATGCCGAGGCGTTGTTCGATCAGGCGGAGATTTTCATCGAACTGGCCGCAAAGGCTGGCAAAGCGGCGGGGATCGACAGGTTCGATGCTGAAGCGATGAATATGCTGGGGCGCGTTCAAAATAGTCCGTTGGTCGCCATATGGCACTGAGAAGCGCACAGAATAGCGCGCAAATATCCCGCTGCAAAGACCCGCCTATCCGTGCCGATCATCTGCTGATCTGTACAGGGCGAGCGGGCTTTGCGGCGAGGGCGGGGCGCACTGGATCAGTGCGCCGTCTCGTTGATGAGGGTGCCACGCAGCGAATGGGGCAGGGCCTCTTCGATGTGGACGTTGACGAACTGGCCGATCAGGCCCGGGTTGTCGCAGCGGAAGTTAACTACCCGGTTGTGCTCGGTACGGCCCTGCAGCATGCCCGGGTCCTTCTTGGAGAAGTCGCTGACCAGAATGCGCTGAGTGGTACCGACCATGCGGCGGCTGTTCTCGAAACCCTGCTGGTTCAGACGTGCCTGCAGAATCTGCAGACGCTGCTTCTTGGTCTCCATCGGAGTGTCGTCGTTCAGGTCGGCCGCGGGGGTGCCGGGGCGCGCGCTGTAGATGAACGAGTAGGAGAAGTCGAAGCCGACGTCCTCGACCAGTTTCATGGTCTGCTCGAAATCGCGGTCGGTTTCACCCGGGAAGCCGATGATGAAATCAGAGCTAAGGATGATGTCCGGCACCGCTGCTTTCAGCTTGCGGATGCGTGACTTGTATTCCAGCGCAGTGTGGTTGCGCTTCATCGCCGCCAGTACGCGGTCGGAGCCGGACTGCACGGGCAGATGCAGGTACTTCACCAGCTTCGGAATCTCGGCGTGGGCCTGGATGATGGCGTCGGAGAATTCCAGCGGGTGGCTGGTGGTGTAGCGAATACGCTCAATGCCGTCGATCGCTGCAACCGCGTGCAGCAGGTCGGCAAAGTCGGTGCCGTCGAAGCGGTACCCGTTGACGTTCTGGCCCAGCAGGGTGACTTCCTTGACGCCGTTTTCGGCCAGGTGAACGATCTCGGCCAGCACGTCGGCCAGCGGACGGCTGACTTCCTCGCCGCGGGTGTAGGGCACCACGCAGAAACTGCAGTATTTGCTGCAGCCTTCCATGATCGATACGAAAGCGGTCGGGCCATCCACGCGCGGCTCGGGCAGGGCGTCGAACTTCTCGATCTCGGGGAAGCTGACATCGACCTGCGGCTGATGAGTGGTACGCGCAGCGTTGATCATCTCCGGCAGGCGGTGCAGCGTCTGCGGGCCGAATACCACGTCAACGTAGGAGGCGCGGTCGCGGATCGCGGTGCCTTCCTGGCTGGCGACGCAGCCACCAACGCCGATGATCAGGTCCGGGTTTTTCTCTTTCAGCGGGCGCCAGCGGCCCAGCTCGGAAAAGACTTTTTCCTGAGCCTTCTCGCGGATGGAGCAGGTGTTGAGCAGGATGACATCCGCCTCGTCGGGGTTGTCGGTCAGCTCCATTGCCTGATGTTCGCCGAGCAGGTCTGCCATGCGCGAGCTGTCATACTCGTTCATCTGGCAACCGTGGGTCTGAATAAAGAGTTTCTTGGCCATTGAGATGTGCTGGGGGCTAACTTGGAAAAGGGGCGATTATACACACATCTGCTTCCGCCGCCCCCTGTGCTATGATGCGCGCCCGCCGAGCGGCAGGTGCCGCGGCTGTCTCCCATGTTTTCAAGGTATCGATCAACCCGTCATGAGCAAAGAAAAGCAACCGGTTTTCCGGGTCATCTTCCAGAACCAGGGACAGGTGTACGAGCTTTACGCCCAGCAGATCTTTCAGAGTGAGCTGTGGGGGTTCATGGAAATTGAGGAGCTGATCTTTGGCGAGAGATCACAGATGCTGGTCGATCCGGCCGAAGAAAAGCTGAAAAATCAGTTTGAAGGCGTCAAACGCAGCTTCATTCCGATTCACTCGATCATCCGTATTGATGAGGTCGAGCGCGTTGGCACACCGAAGATCAGTGAAGCCAAGGGCGGCGGCAATATCATGCACTTTCCGATGCCGCCGCGTAACGACAGCTAATCGTGTCGCCATGCAGGAGCGGCGTTAGTGTTACTGCTGCTCCAGCACCTCGTCGGCCTGACGCGTATCGCTGCGCGGGTCAGCTGACTCCTCCGGCTCCAGCGTGCCGCTGAGCTGCTCTTCGCGAATCTGCGCCAGATAATCCCGGAACAGGGTGCCCAGCACGTGGTTGGCAACCTGGATTTCCTGCGAGTTCATTTCCTGCGCGACCATGTCGGCGGCGTCGATGGCGTCGTCATTGCCGTTGACGGCGGCCATCTTGAGGATGATGTAGGCCTGTGGCAGGTTGCGCGGGATGCCCTCGCCGTTGAAGTGCATCAGCCCGAGCAGGTATTGCGCCTTGGGTTCACCCTGAATTGAGGCTTTCTCCAGCCATTGCAGTGAACTGACATAGTCCTGCTCAACCCGCTCGCCTTTGTAGTACAGCTGGCCCAGTTCGAACTGCGCCTGCATGTCGCCGCGCTCGGCAGCCTGCTGGCAGGCCTCCAGTGCCAGTGGCAGGCTTTCGTCGTCGACCCGCTCAAAGGCGCAGCGGTCGTTGGCACTGATCAGCAGCGTATTGTCTGACTCGGCCAGCAGGGGAGTCGCCAGCAGCGAGAGCAGGCCGGAGAGCGCAACGTGCTTGAGCAGGCGGTGCATGGTTGGTTCAGGACCTCGGCAGATGGTCGTAGGAATCGGGTTGCGCTCTATTGTGCGCCTGTTCGCTCAACAGTCCAACTGTCAATGCCGCACCCAGCAGCGCCGGGAACAGCCAGAACAGCGTATTGCTCGCCAGGAACAGGTCCGCCAGTGGGGCTGCACTCGGTTCCTGCAGCGGGGCCAGCGTGCCGGCGGCGCAAACAAGGGTGTAGGGCAGTGGCCGACGATCACCTTTCACTACCAGCAGACAGCCGGCGAGCATGGCCAGCAGGCCGGCGCTGTTAATCACCCATTGGTAACCAAACAGCAGGTCCATGCGGCGCAGCAGCTCGAAGGCCGCCATCAGGCCAAGCAGGATGCGTCCCCACATCGCCGGCTGCCATTGCAAGCCGCGGCCAAGGTAGAAGGCTGCCAGACCCAGCAGCGGCAGGCTGATGTTCTGTGCTGCCAGCCCGAGCATGCGCTGGGTATGCTCCAGCTCCTTTGCGAGTGAGCCGAGGCTCAGCAGCAGGCTGGCGGCGGCCGCCAGACCGAGCCCCAGCAGCGCAGCGGTAATAGCGCCGCGAGCCGGAGTTGCCAGCGGTTCGCGCTGGCGCCACAGCCATAGGCAAGCGGCGATCAGCGCAAGGGTCAGCACGCCGTAGGCGAGTTGGCTCATAGCGCGGCGAAGGCCTTTTCTGCGGCATCCAGGGTCAGTTGCAGCTCGGTCTCGCCGTGGGCAATCGAGGTGAAACCGGCCTCGAAGGCGCTGGGCGCCAGATAGACACCGCCGTCCAGCATCAGGTGGAAGAAGCGCTTGAAGCGTTCCACGTCGCTGGCCATGACGTCCTCGAAGGTGACGATGTCGTCGGCACCGGAGAAGTACAGACCGAACATGGCGCCGGCCTGGGTGGTCACAAACGGTACGCCGGCGGCATCGGCACGTTCCTGCATGCCAGCCAGCATGCGGCTGGTGTAGGCGCTCAGCTCGTCATGGAAACCGGGACGGTTGATCAGACGCAGGGTAGTCAGGCCGGCGGCCATCGCCAGCGGGTTGCCGGACAGGGTGCCAGCCTGATAGACCGGGCCGAGCGGGGCGATGCATTCCATCACCGCACGCTTGCCGCCGAAGCAGCCGACCGGCATGCCGCCGCCGATGATCTTGCCAAAGGTGGTCAGATCCGGGGTGACGCCGTAGTAAGCCTGGGCGCCGCCGAGGGCGACGCGGAAACCGGTCATCACCTCGTCAAAAATCAGCACCACGCCGTGCTCGTCGCAGGCTTCGCGCAGGCCCTGCAGGAAGCCGGGTGCCGGCGGCACGCAGTTCATGTTGCCGGCGACCGGCTCGACGATGATGCAGGCGACCTGTTGGCCAACGTCGGCCAAGGTCTTGCGCACGGCTTCGATGTCGTTGAACGGCAGGGTCAGGGTGTGCTTGGCAAAGTCTGCAGGTACGCCCGCAGAACTGGGTACGCCCTGGGTCAGCAGGCCGGACCCGGCTTTGACCAGCAGGCTGTCGGAGTGGCCGTGGTAGCAGCCCTCGAACTTGATGATGCTGTCACGGCCGGTGTAGCCACGGGCCAGACGAATGGCGCTCATGGTCGCTTCGGTGCCGGAGCTGACCATGCGCACCATGTCCATCGACGGCACCAGCGAGCAGACCAGTTCGGCCATCTCGGTTTCCAGCGCGGTCGGCGCGCCGTAGGACAGGCCGTGCTGCAGCTGATTGCGCACCGCGTCGAGCACGTCCGGGTGGCTGTGACCGAGGATCATCGGGCCCCAGGAGCCGACGTAGTCAACGTAGCGCTTGTCGTCTTCATCAATGACGTAGGCACCTTCGGCATGCTTGAAGAACAGCGGGGTGCCGCCGACGCTCTTGAAGGCGCGAACCGGCGAATTGACGCCGCCCGGGATGTGTTTCTGGGCGCTGGCAAACAGGGATTCGGAACGGGACATGGTCAAGTCTCTCAGGATGCGTGAATGAGTTGGCTGAACTGGCGGGCGCGTTGTTGCACCGCCGCAGCGTCGGGGGCGCCGAACAGGCCGTTGATCACGGCCAGATAATCGGCACCGGCGTCGAGCAGGGTCGACGCGTTGTCCAGGGTAATGCCGCCAATGGCGACGATCGGTACGGAAAACTGCTGGCGCGCTTCGCGCAGCAGCGCCGCGGTCGCTGCCGGGGCGCCGGGCTTGGTAACCGAATTGAAGAAGCGGCCAAAGGCGATATAGCTGGCGCCATCAATCAGGGCGCGCTCGGCTAGCTGTAGGCTGGCGTGGCAGGTGCCACCGATCAGCGCGTGCGCGCCGAGTTGTTGGCGTGCCTCGCG
Source organism: Halopseudomonas sp. (assembly GCF_038130085.1). Lineage (NCBI taxonomy): Bacteria > Pseudomonadati > Pseudomonadota > Gammaproteobacteria > Pseudomonadales > Pseudomonadaceae > Halopseudomonas > Halopseudomonas sp. The sequence goes on from NZ_JAYPMU010000006.1 coordinate 36,540, forward strand.
CAGGGAGCCGTCTTCCTGGCCCAGATGCAGGCCAACGCCGAGTTGGTCGGCCAGCGCCAGATCGTCATTGATGAGCAGTTGACAGTCATGGGCACGGCACAGCTCGGCAAGCTGACTTGCTTCGGCCAGCCGTTTGCCAGCGTCAGCGGACTTGTCACGGTACTGCAGCCAGCGAGCGCCACCCATCAGGGCGGCTTCGACGTAGGGCAGTAGCTTGCCGTCTGCCAGCAGGGCGCTGTCAGTGATGGCGTAGAGGCCGCGCTCGCTCACGAGCAAAAGTCCAGCGGCAGGCGGCGCGGCACGTACTGACCGTGACCGGGCTGTTCGGCATCACGCAGGGTGCGCCAGGTGTAATCGAGTGACGAGCGCACCGCGCTGACCAGTTCTTCGCCGAGTGCCAGACGGCCGGCCAACGTGCTGGCCAGAGTGCAGCCGGAGCCGTGGTAACTGCCGGGCAGACGCGGGCAGGTGAAGTCGTGCTGGGAGCCGTCGGCGCAGTACAGGCGGTTGTGGATTTCGGCCTCGTCGCCATGACCGCCGGTGATCAGCAGATGGCGAATATAGGGCAGCAGCTTGGCGGCGCACTCATCGGCGCTGCCGTCCGGCAGCTCCGCCAGAATGCGCGCTTCGGGCAGGTTAGGGGTGGCGATGGCAGCGACCGGGAACAGGCGCTCGCGAATGGCGAAACCGACGTCATCCTTGCCCAGTGAACCGCCGCCGCCGGCACGCAGCACCGGGTCGCAGACCAGCGGTGCATTGGGCAGGCGCAGCATCAGCTCCAGTACGGTGTCGACCATCTCCACCGAGCCGAGCATGCCCAGCTTCACCGCCGAGATCGGCATGTCACTGATCACCTTGTTGGCCTGGGCCAGCACCCACTCGCGGTCGAGTACACGGAAGTCGCTGACGTCGACGGTGTCCTGCACGGTCAGCGCGGTCACCGTTGGCGCAGCGTGACAGCCCTGCGCGATCAGCGCCTCTATGTCGGCCTGCAGGCCAGCACCGCCGCTCGGATCATGGCCGGAGAGGCAGAGGACGACGGGCTTGAACGGGTTGGGTTGGGTCATGGCGAGTTGTTCCGCGTGCTGACTGGCGATGGACCAGCGCCGGTGTTGGCCGGAGCTGGCATGACAGCGCGCTAGCATACCATCTTGCCCGTGCGGCGGGGTGTTCAGAGACTACGCAGATGCAGTGTCTGTTGTGCCGAATCGTAACGCCAGTGGGGCTGCCCCGGCTGCAGTTCAACTCCGCCGACCCAGTATCCCTCTGTGCGGCAGGCAAAGGCGTCGACCTGACCCTGCAGTACCGCTTCACCCTGTGGGGTGAGCCGAATGGTTCGCTGCGGCCAGTCGAGGTGATCGTCATCGCTGTGCAGCAGTGGTGCTGCGCCGTTCAGTAGTGGCTGCAGCAGCCACCAGTACATCAAGTCGCCGAGGTAGGGTAGCGGCTCGTCGTATCGCATCAGTGCCGCAAAGGCCTTGCCAGCCGGCAATGGGCCCTCGCGTTTGAGGATGTGCAGGGTCAGGCGTTCGGTTAGGCCGAGTCCATCGTGCACTCCCGGCAGCTGCTGCAGATGCCGTTCCAGCGCGCGTTGCATCATCGGCAGCGCCGGTGTGCCGGCTTTAACCTGAGCGAGTAACACGCGCGGGTCATTGGCGCAGAGCGCCGCCCAGAGTGGCGCGGCGCTGGCCAGCAAGGCGTCGCTGATCGGCTGGCGATGTGGCCACAGGCTGGCGAGTTGGGCAGGGGCAAGTTGGCCAAGGCCGATAAAACGCTCGATACCGGGGAACTGGTCGATGGCAATCAGTTCAAGTCGGGCCGTTGGCCGCAGGCGCGCGAGGTGCTGCAGCAGATAGATCAGGATCAGCTGGTCGTAGCTGTCGTGTTCGAACCAGAGCACCACACGCTGATAGGCGTTGAGCGTGTTGAGCCGCGCATAACTCTGCCGCTGACGAGCCAGCGTTTCGGCGGGATCAAGGTTGAAGGCGTTGGCAAGAAAGTGGCTACGCAACTCGATCAACTCGCTAGTGCTGCAGTCACGCAACGGACCGATACAGAAGGGATCGGCAAACTCCAGAAAGTCGCCGCTCAAGCCAGCGTCAGTCAGTGTCTGGCGAATGTCCGAGCCGCAGCGAATGTGCAGGGTCTTGAGCGCTTGATCCATGCTTCGTCCTGTTGTTTGGGGCTGCTGCGTTGCGTGATCCTGGCGCGCAATGACACTTCCGCGCAGCGTTGCCGGGGCTACACTTTAGGTCATCCCTGATTCTCACAACAACGATACGACAAAGGGGGCACGATGAAAGCCATTGACCAATGGTTTGATGAATATGGTGAAAGTCACCGCAATCCCTTCAACAAATTGACGCACTGGATTTGCGTGCCGCTGATCACCTTCAGCGTGCTGGGCATGCTCTGGGCTATTCACCCATGGGTGGCCATGGCTGTGGTGGCAGCGGCGCTGGTGTTCTACGCATTGCTGTCCTGGCAGATCGCGTTGGCCATGCTGGTGCTCAGTTTGCTCATGCTGCTTGGCCTGAGCCTGATGTCGAATGTGTTCTGGTGGTCGCTGGGGATATTCGTGGTGGCCTGGATTGGGCAGTTTGTCGGTCATCACGTGGAGGGCAAGAAACCGTCGTTCTTCAAGGATGTGCAGTTTCTGCTGATTGGTCCGGCGTGGTTGTTGGGGTTTGTGTTCAGGCTGTTTGGGCTGCGCTACTGATTGGCTCCGCCGGTTAAAAGGTTCCGCGCGGGTTATCGGGGTGAGCCGATAGCTTCGGTTGCTCGTGCTGTTGTCGAGTTTAACTTTTCGCCTTCACGGCGAGCCAAGGGGGGGGCTGCTTGCCCAGCCCCCTTTAGCGATCCCCCGGGGCACCCGGCTACGCGGCCCTTCGGGTTCGCTGCGTTGCTCGGCTTGGCAGGAGTCGGCAGAACTCGGCTCATCGAGCCTCAAACAGGCTGCCGCCCTGTTTCCTGCCAACCCTGCGCTACTCGCCCGCGTAAACGGGGCGGACCGCATGTGCACACTTCATCATCTGAGCACTTGGCCGGTCATCTTGGTGCGGAAACTTAGCGCGTCATCCCGGATGTTCACACGAAGAACCATTAAAAAGGGCGCCGATTGGCGCCCTTTTTCTTATGGCGAGCTTACGACAGTTGGTGCTTCATCACCTTGCCGTTGGCGTTGCGCGGCAGCACGGTGGCTTCGCCATACAGACGCGGGCGCTTGTAGTCGGCCAGCAGTGGCTCCAGGTAGGCAGACAGTTCTGCGTGCAGGTCGGCGACCGGCTCACGCAGCACCACCACCGCTTTCACGGTCTCGCCCCACTGCGGGTGCGGGACGCCAAACACCGCAACTTCGACGATGTTCGGGTGGCCCTCCAGCGCTACTTCAATCTCTCGCGGGTAGACGTTCACGCCGCCAGAAATGATCAGCTCCTTGGCGCGGCCAAGTACCCAGTAGTAGCCCTCGGCGTCACGGCGGGCGAGATCGCCTGAGTCCAGCCAGCCGTCGCTGTGCAGGCACTCGGCGGTGGCCTCGGGCTTGTTCCAGTAGCCGAGCATCATGCCTTCGGTGCGAATCTGGATCTGACCGGTGCCTTCGCCTTCGACCTCGTTGCCATGCTCGTCAACCAGACGCAGCTCGGTGTGCAGGGCGCCACGGCGGCCGATGGAGCCGGCTTTGGTCGAATGCTCCTCCGGCATCATGATGGTCCCGCTAGGGCCAGCCTCGGTGAGGCCGTAGACGCAGTAGAGACGGTCGGTCTGCATGCGATCAGCCAGTATCTCCAGCTGCTCGGTCGACATTGGGCCACCGCCGTAGATCCAGTACTGCATGGAGCTGATGTCACGTTCGGCAATATCCGGCTGCTGCGCCGTCATCATGAAGGCGACCGGAGCGCCGAAGAAGTGCGTGGTGCGCTCCTTCTCGACGGTGTCCAGCAACAGCTTGGGGTGGAACTCGGGCATCACCACGTGAGCTGCGCCAACGTAAGTGCCGCCGAGCAGGAAGACGTTGAGCGGTGCCGAGTGGGTCAGCGGCATCATGTGCAGCATGCGGCTGTGCGGGCGCATGTCCATTTCCAGTGCGGAAGAATTGGCAACGGTCAGCAGCGCGTGGTGGTTGAACAGCACGCCTTTGGGCTTGCCAGTGGTGCCAGAGGTGTAGAGCAGGGTGCAGGGCTGCTCGGCCGGGATGTCGGCAACGTCCCAGCGGTTCTGCATATCCAGTACCTGCGCCGCCGGTTGATCCAGACGCAGGCACGGGGCCAGGGTGCTGGCGCGGTCGGCGTGGTCGCCCAGCGCGATGACCAGGCGTGCGTCGCAGTCGCCAAGGATGTACTCCAGCTCGGCGGTAGTCAGTCGTGCGTTGACCGGCACGACAACGGCGCCGAGGTTGATCACGGCGAAATAACCGAGGACCCAGCTGTAGCTGTTGGGCATGTAGAGCGCCACGCGATCGCCGCTGCCGATCTGGTATTGCTCGTGCAGGTGGGCCGCCAGTCGCAGGCTCTGGTCGTGCAGTTCAGACCAGCTCAGGCGGCAATCTGCGGTGATCAGGGCGTCGCCAGCGGGGAACTTGCGGGCATTGACCGCAATCAGCTTGGGAATGTTCATGGTGTCCATCCTGTTGTTTTCACTAGGCGATGGAATTTAACCGAGGTTCTCAGCTGGTACTTGGCAGTTCGCGCCACTGCCCGGGCTGCAGGTCGTCGAGACACCAGTCACCGATTCTGACCCGCACCAGTCGCAGGGTCGGCAGGCCGACGGCGGCGGTCATGCGCCGGACTTGGCGGTTGCGGCCTTCGCGGATCGTAATTGCCAACCAACTGGTCGGTACGCTCTTGCGAAAACGCACTGGTGGGTTGCGCGGCCACAGCACCGGTTCTTCGATCAGTTCGACCTCGGCGGGCCGTGTCGGGCCGTCGTTCAGTTCCGGGCCGGCGCGCAGCTGAGTCAGTTGCTGCTCGCTCGGCTCACCCTCGACCTGTACCCAATAGGTCTTCGGCAGCTTGTGTTTCGGATCGGTGATACGCGCCTGCAAGCGACCGTCGTTGGTTAACAGCAGCAGGCCTTCGCTGTCGCGATCGAGGCGCCCGGCCGGGTAAACGCCGGGTGTGCTGATAAAGTCCTTGAGCGTGGCGCGGCCCTGGCCGTCGGTGAACTGGGTCAGCACGTCGAAGGGTTTGTTCAGCGCAATCAGCAGCGGGTTGGCGGGAGGCGCCGCGGGCTGTCGGCGTGGCTTGCCTGCTGGGCGCGGGCGCTGCGCTGGTCTTGGACGCTGGTTCATGGGTGACGTTCCTGCTTTGGCTCAGCGCGGCAGTGTAGCGGCAACCGGCAGCACTGCAAGGGTCACCGTGGTTTTGCTGAACAGGCGCTTTTCGCCGTTGTTTACCGCAAACACCTCCGCCTCTGCGACACAGATCTGCTTGCCGGGTTTGAGTACCTCGGCTCGGCATAGCAGTGTTTCGCACTGGGCCGGGCGCAGCAGGTTGACCTTGAATTCGACGGTCAGCAGGCTGAAGTTGTCCTCCAGCAGCGTCGCTGCGGCGGCGCCAGCGGTGTGGTCAGCCAAGGTGCTTTGCACTCCGGCGTGGACAAAACCGCCTTGTTGAAAGTGCCTTGGCAGAATCGGCAGCTCCGCCTCGACCCAGCCGGGGCCACAGGCGGTCGGGCGGATGCCGAGGTCGGCAATGAAGTTGGCACGTTCGAAGCCGGCATTCACGCGGGCTTCGATAGTGGACTGATCAAGTGGCATAGCGGCCTCCTTCAGAGCGGGGTTGGGGTGGCGCGGGCCACCAGTGCTTCAACATCGAGCCCGCGTGGCAGGGTGCCGTAGGCCTGGCCGTGCTCGCCCAGGCGGCTGGCGATAAAGGCGTCGGATACCGCACTGTTACCGGCTTCCAGCAGCAGTTTGGCCTGCAGCGCGATGGCGACGTCTTCGGTCAGTTGGCGGGCGCGGTATTGAATGTCGTCGGTGTCGGCAAACTGCTGCTTGATCCGCTCGATGCGCTGCTTGAGGGCGGCAGATCCGTGGCCGTCACCCAGTTCGGCGAACAGGGCATCGAGCACCCCCGGCTCCTTGGACAGCGCGCGCAGCACGTCCAGGCACTGCACGTTGCCAGAGCCTTCCCAGATCGAGTTCACCGGCGCCTCGCGATACAGCCGCGGCAGAATGGTTTCTTCCACATAGCCGGCGCCGCCCAGACATTCCTGCGCTTCGTTGATCATTCCGGGCGCGCGCTTGCAGATCCAGTATTTGCCGATGGCGGTGACCAGCCGGGCGAACTTGTCTTCCTGTTCATCGTGCGCGTTGTCCAGCGAGTTGCCCATGCGCATGGTCAATGCCAGCGCGGTTTCGCTTTCCAGCGCCAGATCGGCCAGCACGTTCTGCATCAGCGGTTGATCACTCAGTACTCGGGTTCCGACAGTGCGGTGCGCGCAGTGATGCGCTGCCTGAGTCAGCGCCTGACGCATCAGCGAGCTGGAGCCGATCATGCAATCAAAGCGGGTCAGCGAGACCATCTCGATAATGGTCGGCACGCCGCGGCCTTCCGGGCCGATCATCCAGGCCAGCGCGCCGCGGTACTCGACCTCACTGGACGCATTGGCCCAGTTACCGAGCTTGTTCTTCAGCCGCTGGACGTAGAACTCGTTGCGGCTGCCGTCCGGGCGGTGGCGTGGCAGCAGGAAGCAGCTCAGGCCCTTGTCGGTATAGGCCAGCGTCAGGAAAGCGTCGCACATCGGTGCCGAGCAGAACCACTTGTGGCCGACCAGCTCGTAGGCCTGGCCGGGGCCGCCGACGCCGACCGGATACGCGCGGGTGGTGTTGGCGCGCACATCGGTGCCGCCCTGCTTTTCGGTCATCGCCATGCCGATGGTCGCGCCGGTCTTCTGTGCGATCGGCAGGTTGCGCGGATCGTACTGGCCGGAGAGGATCTTTGGCAGCCAGACCTCGGCGACGTCCGGCTGCAAACGCAGCGCCGGTGCGCAGGCAAAGGTCATGGTCATCGGGCAGCTGGTGCCAGCTTCGGCCTGGTTGTGCAGGTACATGGTGGCGGCACGGGCGACCTGAGCGCCGGGGCGCGGGTCATTCCAGGGTGCGCTGGTAATACCGGCCTGAATACCGGCGCTCATCAATTCGTGATAGGCCGGGTGAAAGTCAACCATGTCGACGCGGTGGCCATAGCGGTCATGGCTCTTGAACACAGGCTTGTTTTCGTTGGCCAGAAACCCGGCCTCCATCAGCGCACCGCCGGCCAACTGACCGTAGGCGCTGAGCTGTTCGTCGGCCCAGCCTCCGTTGTAGCGGCGCACCCATTCCTGCAACGCCAGGTCGCTGCGGTACAGGTTAAGACCGTCCAGCGGCGGCACCTGATTGGTGACCTCGTGGGTTTCGGCGTATTGATGCAGCTGACTCATGGAACCTCCTTGGCGTTGATGGCGCGCAGACAGAAACGAACAATGGCGAGGGTGACCGCTTCCAGCGTTTCGCTGGGCAGGCCGCTTTCACGGTCTGCGCGGGCCTGTGGAGACAAGGGGCCGACCAGCGACTCGGCGACGGCGCCGACCACGCAGGCGGACGTCAGCGGGATGTTCTCAACCTGGAAGCTACCATCGGCGATGCCTTCGGCAATCAGCTCGCCATACAGCGTCGCATAGGCCTGGCGGAAGTACAGGCGCTGGGTTTCGACTTCTTCTTCGGCAGGTTCGGCGATCAGCGCGTAGGCCAGCTGGCGGCTGTGCCAGGCGCGGGCGGCAAATTGGGTGAGGCCGTTGCGCAGTCGATCGACGGCCCGGCCCGGAGCTTGAAACTGTTGCTTGAGGGTTTCCAGTTCCAGGCGGGTGGCTTTGACAAAAACACAGGCGGCCAGCTCGCCCTTGCCGGCAAAGTGGCGATAGAGGCTGCCGGTTGCGATACCGGCGCTGCGCGCCAGCGTGCTCATGGTCAGCGAGCTGAAGCCACCTTCGGCGACCTGTTGCACGGCGCAGTCGAGAATGTGTTCACGCAGAGCCTGATCGCGTTCGATGCGCGTGGCGGTGGTGCGATAGGCCATACTCTGAATCCTTATTCACTTCTTTGTTGCTTAGTGAATCAGGATTCAGACGTTGGATCAGCGGGGAAAATGGTCAGAAACGCGGCTGAATCGGTCAGTGCTCCAGCACCATGATCATCACTTCCTTGATGATGAAGGCGAACACGCCAAGACCCAGCACGAAGAACAGCACTGCGGTGCCGTACCGTCCAGCCTTGGACTCCTTGGCCAGGTCCCAGACGATAAAGCCCATGAACGCAACTAGGCCAAAGATCATCAGTGGCATGGCAATGGCTTCGAACTGTTCGTAGTTCACAGGGGGCCTCCGGTTGAAAAAAGGGGCGCCAGTATACCGACTCTGCCGCCGGGCTGCCTGCGTCAGCGCGTTCAGTTCAGGCCAAGATGTTTCAGCGGTAATTCGGTGCTGGCGATGATCTGGTTCAGGACAAAGCTGGAGCGCACGCTGGAAACCCCTTCGATACGGGTGAGGGTGCCGAGCAGCAGTTGCTGGTAGTGCTCCATGTCCGGGACGACCACGCGCAGGTGGTAGTCGGCATCCATGCCGGTGACCAGGCAGCAGTCCAATACCTCAGGACATTGACTGATTACCTTTTCAAAGCCGGCGAAGCGTTCCGGTGTGTGCCGGTCCATGCCAATCATGACGAAGGCGGTCAGTTTAAGACCGAGTTTGGCCGGATCCAGCAACGCAACCTGACGCCGAATGAGGCCGCTTTCTTCCAGTTGCTTGACCCGGCGCGAGCAGGGCGATGGCGACAGCCCGATGCGTTCGGCCAGCTCCTGATTGCTGATGCGGGCGTCGTGCTGCAGGGCGGCGAGAATCTTCAGATCGTAGCGATCAAGGTTGAGGTTGTTCATGGCTATTTGCTCAATTGCGCAAGTTGTTGTATTTTTAGTTATTTATTGCTCAGTGCGCAAGATAATGTGCAAAAACAGATAATTAATTTCGCGCATATGAGGATAATATTTTCACCAGATTCAGCCGAAGCCGATCGTCCAGACCGCTTCGCCCACAAGGCGAAACGGGGCCACAGCATCCAGAAGGTGTGAGGCCAGTCGGTTACCCAGCCCACGAGGCACGGGAGCAAAGGCATCATCCCAAGAGGATGGCGGAGGACGTAAAAAGGCGAGCTGCCCTGCAGGCAGCTCGCCTTTTTTTATGCGTTTTTATCCACTCAGGCCGGATCCTTGTGGACCAGCACGTCGGCCTGTGGGAAGCGCTCGATGATCGCCAGGCGCACCTGCTCACCCCGGGCGTGGGCGTCGGCGAGGGTCAGCGTGGCGGGCAGTTCAAGGTGCAGTTGCATAAACCAGTGCTGGCCGGATTCACGGGTGCGCAGCTCGTGGACGTCGATCACGTCGGGTACCGCGCGGGCGATACGCAGCGCCTCCGCGCGGATCTCTTCCGGCAGCTCGTGGTCCATCAGGATCTGGATGGCGTCCAGCCCGATGCGCACGGCGCCATAGCCGATGAACAGGGCAATGCCCAGGCCGAACAGCGCATCCGCCCGCTGAACGCCGAACTGGGCGAGCAGCAGGGCAACGATGATGCTCAGGTTGAGCAGCAGGTCGGAGCGGTAATGCAGGGAGTCAGCCCCAACGGCGGTGGAGTTGGTACGGGCAATGACGTGCTTCTGGATGGCCAGTAGCCCAAGGGTTGCGATGATCGAGAAGACCATGACGGCGATACCGGCCCAGGCCGTTTCCAGCGGCTCGGGGTGGAGCAGCCGGTTAATACCTTGCAGGAGCACCAGCACGGCAGAGCCGGTGATAAAGGCTGACTGAGCCAGGCCCGCCAGCGCCTCGGCTTTGCCGTGGCCGAAGCGGTGTTCCTTGTCGGCTGGCTTCAGCGCATAGGCGACGGCGAACAGGTTGATGGTCGAGGCGGCGGCGTCCATCAGTGAGTCGATCAGGCCCGCGAGCAGGCTGACCGAGCCCGTCATCACCCATACCACCGCTTTCAGTGTGATCAGCACCAATGCCACGGCGACCGAGGCGCGGGTGGCCAGTCGCAGCAGCCGGGCCCGCTCCTCACCCATGGCATGCGGTGCGCTCATCAGCCGCGCACCGTGAGCTGCAACATTGCCAGTTGGTTCAGCGAGCCATTCTTGATCTGTTGTGCCTGTTCCAGCGGCAGGTCCTGTCCCAGTTCGTGCTTGAGGATCTGCTGCAGCGCGGCGGTATTGACTTGCCCGTCGGCATCAACGGCCTGTTGCAGCCGCTCCGGAGCAACGCTGTATTTGCCGCCCGGGAGGTATATGGCGCCGGTGGTAAAGTCGATACCGAAGGCGATCAGTCCCGGGATGACAAAAAACAGCAGACCGATGCCGTTGAGGATGGCAACCCCCGGATCGATCTGGCCGCTGATCTGGCCGCGGCGCTCAGGGTAAAAGATAGTGCCGCAGGCACTGAGTTGGGTAATCAGGGCGCCACAGAGGATGGCGGCAGACAGCGATTTGAGACGGCTATTCACGGAGCAGGACTCACGAAAGAGGGTTGAACCAGCCGCCTTAGCATAGCGGCCGCCCGGAGTGACGGAAAGCCCGCGGCGGCTATAATGCCGGCTCATTTCAATCAGCCCAGGCGCCATGAACGATCTGCCCGTCTCCCGGATACTGCCCGACCTCCAACAGACCTTTACCGGCCAGCACGTGATCGTGCTCCAGGCACCTCCCGGCGCCGGTAAAACCACGCTGGTGCCGCTGGCGTTGCTTGAATGTGATTGGCTGGCAGGGCAAAAGATCATCATGCTCGAACCGCGCCGGCTGGCCGCCAGAGCGGCGGCCGAGCGGTTGGCTGAGTTGCTTGGCGAGCCGGTCGGCCAGACTGTGGGCTATCGCATCCGGCTGGAAAGCAAGGTCAGCGTTGCAACTCGTATCGAGGTGGTAACCGAGGGGATTCTGCAGCGTCTGTTGCAGGATGATCCGGAGCTGCCGGGCATCGGTGTGGTGATCTTCGACGAATTTCACGAGCGCAGTCTCGACGCCGATCTGGGGCTGGCGCTGTGCGTACAAACCCAACAGTACCTGCGGGATGATCCGCCGCTGCGGCTGCTGGTCATGTCGGCGACGCTGGATGCCGATGGGGTCAGCCGGCTGCTGGATGATGCGCCGATCATCACCAGTCAGGGCCGCCAGTATCCGGTCGAGATTCGCTATGGCGCACCGGCAGTGCTCGGCAAGTCGAATGACGCTGAGGTTGTGCAAACGGTACTACGGGCGCTGGATGAGGAGTCCGGCAGTGTGCTGGTGTTCTTGCCGGGCATGGCCGAGATCCGCCGGGTGCTGGCGCGGTTGGAGGACGCGTTGGGCGACCAGCCGAACGTGCTGCTGACCCCGCTGTTTGGTGATCTGGACCTGGCCGCCCAGCGCCGCGCCATCGCTCCGGCGCCGGCGGGTGTGCGCAAGGTAGTGCTGGCAACGGCGATTGCCGAGACCAGTTTGACCATTGAGGGTATTCGCGTGGCGGTGGACGCCGGTCTGTCGCGTGAGGCGGCCTTCGATCCGCTCTCCGGCATGAGTGCGCTGCAGACCCGTCGGGTGTCGCGCGCTGCTGCCGAGCAGCGCGCTGGCCGTGCCGGTCGCCTGGAGCCTGGCGTTTGCTATCGGTTGTGGTCGGCCCAGCAGCACGAGCAGCTGGCCGCTCAGCGTGACGCCGAGATGCTGCAGGCTGATCTGGCTCCGCTCGCCCTGCAGTTGGCGCAGTGGGGTGTGCAGCAACCCGATGAGTTGGTGTGGCTGGACCCACCGCCGGCCGCGGCTCTGGAGCAAGGGCGTGAGCTGCTAGAGCGCCTCGGCGCGCTGGTCCGCGACGGCGTCAACTGGCAGCTGACTGAACATGGTCGCGTGCTGGCCGGTTTGCCGATGCACCCGCGGCTGGCGCATATGCTGGTTGAAGGTCAGCGTCTTGGGCTGGGCAAGTTGGCCGCACGCATGGCGGCGGTCGTCGATGAGCGCGATCTGCTACGCCGCGCCGATAACGCTGACCTCAGCTCCAGACTCGCGTTGTTTGACGATGCCCGCGGTGCCGATGTTGATCGCGGTGCGCTGCAGCGCGCCAAACGCCTGGTTGAGCAGTGGGCACGCCTGCTGGGGCGGCTGCCCGCCACCGACCCGGTCAGTGATCCGCAGCACGATGACTGGCATGGCGTGCTGCTGGCGCTTGCCTATCCCGATCGCATCGCCCAGCGTCGTGGCGCGTCCGGCGCCGATTATCGGCTGGCCAACGGCCGCTCAGCCGGTTTTGTCGACGTCGACCGCCTGCAGCAGTGTGAGTGGCTGGCGGTGGCGGCGCTGGGCGGGCAGGGCGGTCAGCGTCAGGCTCGGATCTTTATGGCCGCAGAGTTGAATATCGAACGCTTGCTGGCGGTGGAGCCCGGGTTGCTGAACGACCGTGACACGCTGGAATGGGACAGCCGCAGCGAAACCCTGCTGGCCGAGCGGCAGCAGCGCATCGGCGAGTTGATCTGGCGCCGCAAGGCCTTACCGCAAGTCGCTCCGGAGCAGCGCCAACGTGCGCTCTGCGACGTGGTGCGGCGCCAGGGCATCAACCTGCTGCCGTGGAAACCGGAGCAGCGCCAATGGCAGGCGCGGGTGCAGTTGCTGCGCACATTGGATCTGGCGGAGAGCAACGATAGCCGCTGGCCGGATCTGTCCGACGAGGCCTTGCTCGCCACCCTGGAAGACTGGCTGGCGCCGTATCTGGACAAGGTCAATCGGCTCGCGCATTTCGCCAATCTGGATCTGGGCAACATTCTCGCCGGACTGCTGCCCTGGCCGCTGCCAAAAGAACTCGATGAGCTGGCCCCAACCCACTGGATGGTACCGACCGGCTCGCGGATTCGGATCGATTACAGCGAGACGCCACCGGTGCTCGCGGTGCGCCTGCAGGAGATGTTCGGTAGCGCCGATACTCCGCGCATCGCGGGCGGTCGGCAGGCGCTCAAATTGCACCTGCTGTCACCGGCGCAGCGACCGGTGCAAGTGACCCAGGATCTGGCTGGCTTCTGGCAGGGCAGCTACGCCGAGGTGAAGAAGGACATGAAGGGGCGCTATCCGAAACACTATTGGCCGGATGACCCCTTGCAGGCCGAGCCGACCAGACGGGCCAAGCCGCGCGGCACCTGATCCGCGCACTAAATCAGTACATCCCTTACAATGCGCCCCTTTGTCGTGATCAGCGGAGAAACCGATGGACAACACCAGCCAGATACTTGAGCGCAGCGCCGAGCTGTTTAGCGGTCAGCGCCTGCTGCTGGTCAACCCGCCGGCGGACGGCCTGACGCGCAGCCTGGCAGCCGACTGGACGCTGTGGAGCTGGGATTACGCCAGCAGCCGCGGGCTGGCCGGTGCGCTGCCGGAAGACCGACTGGTGTTCTCTCATCTGTGCCCGCAGGTCGATGACCTTGATGGGGCGATTCTGGTTATGCCCAAGGCGATCGAGCGCGCTGAATATGCGTTGGCGCAGATGCTGCCATTGCTCGCGCAGGGCAAACCGGTCTATCTGGTTGGCGAGAAGAAGGGCGGCATAACCCGGGCAGAGAAGCTGCTGGGCCGCTATGGCGCGCATCCGGAGAAACTCGATTCGGCGCGGCATTGCCAACTCTGGCGGGTGCTCGTCGATCAGCCGGTTGCGCCGTTCCTGCTCGAAGACTGGCTGCAGCAGTATGAATTGAGCTTTGACGGCCAGCCGCTGCAGCTGGTCAGCCTGCCCGGCGTGTTCAGTCACGGCCGACTGGATGAGGGCAGCGAGCTGTTGCTGGCCGAGCAGCGGCCGCTGCCAGCGGGCCGGGTGCTGGATTTTGGCTGCGGCTCTGGTGTGCTGTCGCTGGTCATGGCGCGGCGCAACCCGCAGACGCGCTTCGAACTGGTAGACGTCGACGCGTTGGCTATCCATTGCGCCCGTGAATCGCTGGCGCTCAATGGCGTCGAGGGTGAGGTTTATGCGTCTGACGGATTGAGCGATGTGCACGGCCGGTTTGCCGCGGTGATCAGCAACCCGCCGTTTCACACCGGCATCCGTCAGGACACCAGTATTGCCGAGCGCTTCTTTTCTCAGGTGACCCGCAATCTGCTGCCGGGCGGCGAGCTACGTATCGTTGCCAACGGCTTTTTGCGCTATCCGCCATTGATCGAAGAGCACATCGGGCCCTGCCATGTTTTGCGTGAAAACAACCGATTCAAGGTCTATTCGGCGATTGCACCGGGTTGATTCGCTCAGCCGTTGCCGTTATATTTGCCGCCGTCTTAGGGGAGTAGTCTCTCCGCAAGCGCCTGCTTGCATTGGCAAACGTCAACATAATTGATCCACAGATCATGGCGTTTGCGACCCTCCACCGCCCTGCGCGGTATCGGGTTTGACGAGACCTTTGACATGCGACCATCAGCCGAGGGCGGGGGTAGTCGTGTGTCAATGGAATCGTAATCCCGCCCTCCTTTGGAAAATCCGTGGAAGCTTTTTTCGTATCGAGCGGGATCGTCACGCTGGCTGAGATCGGCGACAAGACCCAACTGCTGGCACTGCTGCTGGCTGCACGTTTTCGCCGGCCTTGGCCGATCATCTGGGGCATCCTGGTCGCGACGGTGGTCAATCATGCGATGGCGGGCGCTGTCGGTCAGCTGGTTGCCGACTATTTGAATGACACCTGGCAGCACGCGATTCTTGCGGTGTCTTTCCTGGCAGTTGCCGCCTGGACCTTGATCCCGGACAAGTTGGACGAAGACGAAGCGCCGCCGGTAGGGCGTTATGGCGCTTTTGTTGCGACCGTTATCGCCTTCTTCCTGGCCGAGATGGGAGACAAGACCCAGATCGCAACCGTGGTATTGGCTGCCCAATTTGATGCTTACGTCTGGGTGGTTCTGGGCACGACCGTTGGCATGCTGCTGGCCAACGTGCCGGTGGTGATTCTCGGCAATGTAGCGGCAGAGCGTCTGCCGCTAGCGCTGATCCGCCGGATTACCGCCTTGGCCTTCCTGCTGCTGGGCCTGTACTCGGCGTGGCTGCTGTTCCAGCCGATGCTGACAACGGCGGGCTGAGTCAGCCGCCGTTGACGATGCGGTTGCGGCCCTGCTGCTTGGCCTGATACAGGCTGCGATCCACGGCGTCGAGGAAGGCGCGTGGATCGTCCTGCTGGCCCGGCAGTATGGTGCCGATGCCCATGCTGACAGTGAGGATCTGGCCAGCATCTGAGTTGGCGTGCGGGATCTGCTCCTTGAAGATCAGCGAGCGGCAGCGCTCAGCAACCCGCTCGGCCGACTTGGCGTCGGTTTCCGGCAATACCAGCACGAACTCTTCGCCGCCGTAGCGGGCAAAGAAATCGCGCGAGCGCGCTGCGGCGCCGCTTAGCGTCTGCGCTACCCGCTTGAGGCAATCGTCGCCGCTGATGTGGCCGTAGTGGTCGTTGTACTGCTTGAAGTAGTCGATATCGAGCAGGATGACCGACAGCGGCTGATTGTTGCGCCGTGCGTTGGTCCATTCCAGCTCCATGATGGAGTCGAACATTCGGCGGTTCGCCGCGCCAGTCAGGCCGTCCTTGAACGACAGCTCCTCGAGTTCTCGTTGCAGGATGATGAGCTTTTCTTCGGTCTTTTTGCGCTCGCTGATGTCGAACATGAAGCCGATCAGTGCTTCCACCTCGCCGTCGTCGTCGCGTACCACATGCACCACGTCACGGATCCACACGTACTCGCCATCGGCGGTCAGAGCACGATAGTCGGCTTCATGGTCGGTGCCGGACTGGGATTGGGAAATGCAGAAATTGACCACCCATTCGCGGTCCTCGGGATGCATGCGATTGGCCCAGTCGTCAGCGCTTATCCAACTGGCTTGCGTCCAGCCGAGCAGATGTTCGATCTGCGGGCCAATGTAGGCAAACGTCATGGTCTTCCAGTCGATCTTCCAGGGAATAGCCTTGGTTGATTCAAGCAGGGTCTTGTAGACCTCACTGTCATGGGCGATTTCGCTGGCGATGTCGTTCATGTGCTGCTTCCGTTGGCGGATTTTTAGACAGGCACCATTGTTAGCATGCTTTGTATCAAGTGGCCAGTATGTCGCGTGGTCGGGACACATGTGTCTCTAAGTGAGTCTGCGGTGCCGTATCACCATGGGTGTCTCTGCGCGGTCAGTTAAGGTGCGACCAAAGGACACTGCCAAGATGTCACAACCCTGTGGAATCATGCGGCGCTTCTGATGAGCATCAAGGATGTCTGCCATGACACTACATATCACTCGCCTGCCCAGTTATCTGCTGGCTGGTCTTACTCTGGCGTGGGCCTCCATCGCCGCTGCAGCTGAGCCGATTACCATGGGGCTGAATTTGCCCCGCACGGGCCAGTACGCTCAGGAAGGGGAGATGCAGATGCGTGGCGCAATGCTGGCGCTGGACGAAATCAATCAGGCAGGCGGTGTACTGGGGCGTCCGCTGCAGTTGTTTGAGCGCGATACCGCCTCCAACCCCGAGCGAGCGGTGCGCAATGTAGACGAGCTGGCGGATGCGGGTGCGCGCATGGTGTTCGGCGGCGCATCCAGCGCTGTGGCGATTGCTGCCGGTAAGCGCGCCCGTGAGCGCGGGTTGCTGTATTTCGGCACCTTGACCTACTCCAACGACACCACCGGGCGAGATGGCCAGCGTTACATGTTCCGCGAGAGCTACAACGCCTGGATGGCTGCGCGGGTACTGGCGGCGCAGTTGCAGGCGCCGTTTGCCGACAAGCGTTATTACTTCGTGACGGCCGATTACACCTGGGGTCACAGCACCGAGGCCTCGATGCGCCACTTCACCGGTACTGACGATGTCAGTGCGCACGGTTCGACCCTGATTCCATTCCCGAACGCCTCTCTGCGCGAGCTGCGCGAGGCGTTGCAGCAGGCGCGTGATGCCGACCCCGAGGTACTGGTGCTGGTGTTGTTCGGCGACCAGATGGTCAAGGCGATGGGGATTGTGCGTCAGCTGGGTTTCGAGAACGTGCAGGTTGTGGTGCCCAATCTGACCCTGAGCATGGTCGAGCAGGCCGGACCTGCCGTGATGGCGGGTGTGCTCGGCGCTGTGCCGTGGACGTGGAATGTGCCGCGTGAGTTTGGCTTCGGGCGCGGTGAGCAGTTTGTTGCAGCGTTCGCCGAGCGCTACCAGACCTACCCGTCCAGCTCCGCTGCATCAGCCTACAGTATTGTTTACCAGTGGGCTGACGCGGTGACACGTAGCGGTTCGCTGGATAGCGAAGGGCTGATTCGTGCTCTGGAAGACCACAGCTATCAACTGCTGAAAGACACTCAGACCTGGCGGGCCTTCGACCATCAGAACCTGCAGACCGTCTACGCGGTGCGCATCAAGCCACGTACCGAGGTGATGGCCGATCCGCTGCGTCAGGATTACTTCGAGATCATCGGCCAGTTGTCTGGTGAAGAGGCGGCACAGACGCTCGAGCAATGGCAGGCCGAGCGCACAGCAGCAGGGCAGCCGCTGCGTCTGCGTTAGAAGCCCTGCTCCGCGAGCAGTCCAGCCAGTTGCTGTAACACCTCGATCCCCTGTACATCGGTTTCCAGCCAGGGCAGGCGCGGTCGCGGTAACTGGCCCAGCTCGCTGTCGATGCGCTGCAAGTAAGTCGCTTCCTGCACACGGCGTTGCTGCAGGAAGTTACCGTCGGCGGACTCCGGTATCACCCGGTTCACCAGTGCCGCAGCCACCGGAATATGCGCTTGCTTTAAGCTCTCTACTGCGCGGACGGTCTCCAGAATCGGCAGCCGTTCAGGCGTCAGAACAAACAGAAAGCCGCTGAGGGCTGGGTCTTCCAGGCGCCTGCGTGCCTGGTGGAACAGCCGGCGGCGGTTGCGCAGGGTTTCGGCGACATCCCGGGTACGTTTGTCCAGACCGCGCATTGGGTCATCGTTGGGCTCGTCAAACGGACTGGTTACATCACGTCCGCTGCGCGGGGTCAGGTGTTGCAGCACCTTGCCCAGCTCGGCGGATTTGCGGTTGTGGCTGAGCAGACCATCGGTCCAGGCGGCCATCGCCTCGGGCAGGGTCAGCAGGCGCAGGGTGTGGCCAGTCGGGGCGGTATCGAAAATGATCAGGTCGTAGTCGTCCGGTGGCGCAGTCACCAACCGGGCTATGCGCTCCAGCAGCGCGGCCTCCTGAGTACCGGGCGAATGCCGGGTCAGCTGCATCTGCCGCTGCAGTTCGTTCAGCATCTCCGGTGCAGCCAGTTTGCGCATCTGCTCGGTGACGCGTTGCAAATGGGCATCGACCTCGGCGTCGGGGTCGATCTCCATGGCGTCGAGATTGGGCTGCAGGCGCTGGGGGCGATCGTCCAGTGGGCGGTCAAATACGTCGCCGAGACTGTGCGCGGGGTCGGTTGAGACAATCAGGCAGCGCTGGTTGCGACTGGCAGCCAATACGGCAAGGGCGGCAGCGACGGTGGTTTTGCCGACGCCACCCTTGCCGCCAACCCAAAGCAGGCGGCGGTGCAGTAGATCAAATGTGGCAGTAGGTATGACGTGTCTCCCGGTCAGCAGCAGCGAAAATGATCCAGCGGTGAGTGTTCCATGCCCATGCGTCGGTGCCAGTCATGGAAGCGTTCGAGCAGCAACGGTTGCAGCTCCAGTGTGTAGTACGAGGCTGGGTTAGGCACGCCCATCATCTCGCTGAACACCAACAGCATGAACAGGTCGTCGTGGTCCCGGCGGCTACGGGCAATCGCCCCGCGATAGCGCGCGCTGTAGCTTTCTTCCAGAAAGAAGCGCGCCTGACTCAGCCAGGCACGCCATTTTTCGGCCCGGTCAGCGGCCATCCGCCTGCTCCGCCGCGGCCAGCGCCAAGTGCCGTTTTAGCGCCGCAGCGCATTCGAGCGCGACCAGTATCGCGGCGATCAGTACCACGATATCCAGCCCCAGCAGGAAGTAGTTCTGCTGGTCGTAGAAGGTCTTCAGCTGAATCACCAACGCGGTGACGGTCATCACCAGCAGGAAGCACAGCGGCAGCAGGGTGAACCACATGGGGCGACGGTAGTGCACCAGCATCACGGTGATCACCAGCAGAGTCAGGCCGGCCAGCAACTGGTTCGTGGTACCGAACAGCGGCCAAATGATCATGCCGCCCGAGCCGTCAGCGCCACCGGCGCCGAACGCCAGCAGCAGGCAGCTGCCGATGGCCAGCAGGGTCGCGGGCAGGGGCTTCTTCATCCATTCCTGATGATAGATCTCGCCCCATTCCTGGAAGATGTAGCGCTGCAGACGCAGGCCGGTATCCATGGTGGTGCCGGCGAACAGCGCTGCCATCACGGTCAGCAGGGTTGCGGCGGTAACTTCAGGCAGGCCCAGGCCGTTGTGGATGACGTAGGCGCCGCCCTGAACGAAGGCGGTGACGCCGCCCTGGCCGAATGCCGAGTACATGGCTTTCCAGTCGGTGAGGCTGGCGAAACCGGCACAGGCAACCAGAATCGCCGCCAGCGACAGGCAGCCTTCGCCGATGGCGCCGAAGTAGCCGACAAAACGGGCGTCGGTTTCTTTGTTCAACTGCTTGGAGGTGGTGCCGGAGGAGACCAGTCCGTGGAAGCCGGAGATGGCGCCGCAGGCGATGGTGACGAACAGTAGAGGCACAATGGATGGCGTACCGGCGGGCACGTCGTCATTGATCATCGGGGCGACCAGCGCCGGATTGAGGAACATGATGGCGCCATAGAGAATCAGCAGGCCGACAAACAGCTGCAGGCCGTTGATGTAGTCACGTGGCTGCAGCAGCATCCACACCGGCAGCACCGAGGCGATACCGGCGTAGAGAAACAGCAGTAAAATCCAGACCGCGTTGCCCGACATGCCCGCGACCTCGGCCGGCATCTGAACCGGTACGCTCGGGCCTGCCCAGATCAGCGCATAGAGCGCTACCACGCCGATGACCGACACTACCGGCAGGCTGATCATCCGGCGATAGATCAACTGGCCGACGATCAGCGCCACGGCAATCGCGCCCCAGACCGGCAGCACCGCGGTCGGGAAACTCATCATCAGCTTGGCGATGACGACGGCGAATACCGCGTTGACCATCAGCAGCACCAGGAAGATGACGATCATAAAGATGCTGCGAGCGCGCTTGCCGACGACGTCGCCGGTCAGCGATCCGACCGATTTGGCCTTGTTGCGCACACTGGCCCAGATTGCGCCCATGTCGTGCACGCCGGCAAAGAAGATGGTGCCCATAACCACCCAGATGAAGGCGGGCAGCCAGCCCCAGATCACTGCAATCGCAGGGCCGACGATGGGGGCGGCCCCGGCGACCGAGGTGAAGTGGTGGCCCCAGAGCACGAAACGGTTGGTTGGCACGAAGTCGATACCATCCTCGAACTCGTGCGCCGGGGTACGAAAGTCCGGGTCGAGGCGATAGATGCGGGCGGCAATGAAACGGGAGTAGATGAAGTACCCGAGGGTCATCAAACCCAGCCCGATCAGCAGTAGGATGGCTGCGCTCATGCTGTGTGGCTCCTGTGTTGTAGGTTTTGTCTGGATAGCCTGCCGACGCGTCTGCGGCGGCGCAAAAAATAATATAGCTCAGCCTTGCGGATGAGGCCTTCCGGCAGCGGCTTGACTATCGAAACCGTATTCCCGCTCGACGCGGGCGATGCGCACCCGGTATTGGCTGTACCAGTCGCTGCGTCCTCGCCGTTGCGCTTCAAGGTGCTCGCCTTGCTGTTTCCAGCGGCGAATGGCGGCCAGGTCGCGCCAGTACGAAAGGGTAATACCAAGCCCGTCGCGGGCCGATTCAACGCCTAGAAAACCCTCCTGTTCTGCCGCCAGTTCCAGCATGCGCTCGGCGGTCTGCGCATACCCATCATCGTGGTCGGTGCGCTGGGAGGTGAAAATCACGGTGTAGTAGGGCGGCTTTGGGGTATTGGCGATCTGGGTCATGGCGTTCTCTGGACGGATCAGCGGCTGGCAAGCCAAAGGCCGCAGCCTATCATCAGGCTGCCGCCGAGTCGTTGCAGCGGGCGGCTCGGAAGACGCATCGCCAAGCGACTGCCGAGCAGAGCGTAGATACTTTTGACCAGCAGCAAAGCGGCGGCGGTGGTCGTCAGCAACTGCAGGCAGACCAGCGGCGTCAGCGGCGCAGTCACGAATAATGGAAAGAAGCTGGCGTAGAACACCAGCGCCTTGATGTCTCCCAAGGTCAGCATCAGGCCGGCCAGCAGGCTGCTCCACCAACCACCGCGAGTGCCGAGTTCGGGTGCAGCTGGCTGGCGGGAGCGCCATAGTGTCCAGCCAAACCAGATCAGATAGCCGGCTGCCAGCCAGCGCAGCAGGCTGAACAGTCCACCCAGACTCTCCATTACGACCTGCCAGCCGGCCAGCGCCAATGCGGCCAGCAGCAGGTCGGCAAGGGTGATACCCAGTGCCGCGGCGAGCCCCTGGCTCACGCCGAACTGCGCACTGCGCACAACCACCAGTGCGACGCTACCGCTTGGCAGGGCCGCCAGCGCAGTCAGGGCAAGAAACAGTGACAGCAGCCCAGCAATGCTCATCCGTGATTGTGCTCCTTGAGCACCCTTTGGCTGCTGGCGGGGTAGCGCTCAAGCAGTGCGGCCGGTCGAATTGGACGGGCAACCAAATTACCGCCGCAGTTGGGGCAGCGCCCGGCAAAGCGCTGGTCAGCGCAGTCGCGGCAGAACGTGCATTCGAAGCTGCAGATCAAGGCGTTGTCCGCATCGGGCGGCAGGTCCCGGTCGCAGCACTCGCAGTTTGGGCGCAGTTGCAGCATGGCAGATACCCTCGGTGGCGTTATCTGATGTTATAGCAGCGGCCAATGCCCGGTGAAACCTGCCGGTCATGGGTGTAGTCTGACGCTCTGACTTTACTGAACTGTGAGCGACGCCATGCAGAACCTGACCATTGATATCGTTTCCGACATTGCCTGCCCCTGGTGTGCCATTGGCTACGCCCGACTGGAGCAGGCACTGAACACGCTGCAAGGGGAGGTTGAAGGCAAGGTGGAGTGGCATGCCTTCGAACTGAATCCTGATCCGGATCAGCGGCCGATGCCGATTGTCGAGGCGCTGTGTCGCAAGTACGGCCGCAACGAGGCGGAAGTGCGGGCAGCGCAGGACGATATGATCCGCATCGCTACCGGTCTTGGCCTGAACTTCACGAATATGCAGGAGCGTTACACCGCCAATACCTTCGATGGGCATCGGCTGGTGAAGTGGGCTGCCGAACATGACCGGCAGACCGAGATGAAGCAGGCGCTGTTTGATGCCTATTTCGGCGAAGCGCTGAACGTTGCCGATAAGGCTGTGCTGCTCGATGCCGTACGCGCTGCCGGATTGGATGCGGCAGAGGCAGAGAAGGTGCTGGATGGCGACCGCTTTGCCGATATCGTCCGTGCGGATGAGGCGCGCTGGCAGCAGGCTGGCATCTCGTCGGTACCGGCCTTTGTGATCAACGGCCAGTACCTGATTTCCGGTGCCCAAGAGCCGGATTATCTGGTGCAGGCGCTGCGCGAAATTGCCGGCCGTGAGGCAACGCCGGCCTGATTACTCGGCCCAGCGGCCTTGCTTGGGGGCCGGAGCAGCAGGCGTATTCTGCTGCTCAATGGCCTGTCGCATCAGCCGTTCAATAACCACCTGCTGGAAGGCTTCCGACGGTTCGGTCGTGCTGGGTGGGAACAGCATGGCGTAGGCATTGCGCAGCAACTGAACCGGCGTCATCAGTACGCCGAATGGAATACCCCACCAGCCGAGCAGCATCGATTGCAGAAAGTCGCTTGCCTGGCGCTTGAGGGCACAGCGGCGGCAGCAGATCAGATTGTTGCTGCCCCAGCGGGTCATCAGAATAAAAGACTGCACGAAGTGTGACTGGTAGAGGTCAATCGGGCCGGCGGCCTTGCAGATAGGGATGCACTGATCGATTCCACACGCCCTCTGCGAGTGCTCAGGCGTGTAGCTGCAAGGAGCAATGTGCAGCCAATAGTGGTTCTATTGGCAAGCAGCGCGACGCCGCAGATGCATGCTTGAGCGCTCGCCCTGCGGGGCGTTCGGGCCGAGCCGCACTCTGCGTTGTGATTTCTCGACAGGTCCTGACATGCCTTCGAAACAACGCCTTGATTGCGGCTCGGCCTGAACGCCAGAGGGCATGCGGAATCGATCAGTGCATCCCTAGGCACGAGCCGCGATAGACCGACTGCACCAGTTTCATGCGCTCGAATGCAGGGACTCGCGCCGCTGCCAGGGCGATTTGCCCCTCTGCCAGGCAGCGCTTGTTGCAGAATCGATACCCTTCTTCGCGTACTCCGCCGAAGAGGATGGTCTTGTTGCAGGCTGCACAGGTCGCCATGATGCTTTCCTTGTCGCTGGACTGTTGTCGTTCTTATCCCTGAACGAGGCGGGTTCAAGCCTGCCATCGTGTCGGTATCATGCCCGTTGATGCGAGATTGGCCAAGCGTGCAGCACCGCTGCAATGTTGGTGTGTCATCCTGAGGCTTACGGACGTAGTTGAAGAAGGTACTCATGACCGCCACACAACCACCTGAAAATCAGCCATCGGGCTCTGTCGAGATCAGCCGCCGCGAGGCCTTTCTTTTTTGGCTGAAGCTGGGCTTTATCAGTTTCGGCGGGCCCGCCGGGCAGATCGCGCTGATGCACGAGGAGTTGGTTGCCCGGCGTCGCTGGTTGTCCGAGCGGCGTTTTCTGCACGCACTGAACTACTGCATGTTACTGCCGGGGCCGGAGGCGCAGCAGTTGGCGACCTATCTGGGCTGGTTGCTTCACCGCAGCTGGGGTGGGGTGGTTGCGGGGCTGCTGTTTATTCTGCCGTCGCTGGTGCTGCTGATGCTGCTGGCGTGGGTGTATCTGGTCTACGGCGATCTGCCGCTGATTGCGGGGGTGTTGTATGCGATCAAACCGGTGGTCGTGGTCGTGGTGTTTCAGGCCGCTTGGCGCATCGGTGGTCGGGTGCTGCGCAACCGCTGGCTCTGGGCGATTGCGCTGGCTGCCTTTGCGGCGATCTTTGCACTGGGGTTACCGTTCCCGCTGATCGTGCTAGCGGCAGCCGTCGCAGGTGCTGTCGGCGGGCGGTTGCGGCCCACAGCTTTTGCCCCAGCTGCTCACGCCGGTGATAAGGCCGACACTGATACCGAAGCGCTGATCAACGACGCCAGCGCTGCCCCTGAACACGCTCGCTTCCGCCTGTCGCGGCTGTTGATGCTGCTGGTGATCGGCGCGCTGCTCTGGTGTCTGCCGATGGGGGTACTGATGCTCTGGCAAGGCTGGGAAGGGCCACTGATCATGGTGGTCGTATTTGTCGCTTTTCTCGGTGGCTATCAGGGCGAACTGATCGGTGCTGGACAGCCGCTGGCTGGAGGCATGCTGGCGGCGCTGCTGGTCTGCTGGTTTACCTTTTTGCCGTCCTTTCTGTTTGTGCTGGGGGGCGCGCCACTGATCGAGGCGACCCGTGGTGAGCTGCGCCTGAATGCGGCGCTGACCGGGGTGAGTGCGGCAGTGGTGGGGGTGATTGTGAATCTGGCGCTGTTCTTCGCCTGGCACGTGTTTATGCCGGGCACTGCGAGCACGCCTGACTGGCTGGCGCTGGGGATCGCGCTGGTCGCCGCGGGACTGCTGTTCGGACGGGGCTGGACAGTGCTGCAAGCCCTGCTGCTGAGTGCAGCAGCAGGGCTTGTACTGGGATGGTCAGGGCTGGTGCCCTGAGCCGACTCAGGCAGTCGAAGGCGCGGGGCCGCCGAGACGGTTCATCAGCGTACGCAACAGCACGCCGTACAGCGGCAGGAACAGCAGCATGCTGATTATCAGCTTGATGGCGTAGTCGACGGTAGCGATCTCGACCCAGTGCTCGGCCATGAACGGATTGCTGCTCTGCCAGAAGGCAACCGAGAAGAAGGCGAAGGTATCAGCCAGGTTGCCCAGCACGGTCGACAGACTCGGCGCGATCCACCAGGCCTTGATACGGCGCAGGCGGTCGAATACCTGAATGTCCAGCAACTGGCCAATCACGTAGGCGACGAAGCTGGCCAGCGAGATACGCAGTACGAAGTCGTTGAACGACAGCAGTGCGTCGATACCGCGATAGCTGCCTTCCTGGAACACCACCGAAACCACATACGACGCAACCAGCGCCGGCAGCATTACGCGGGCGATGACGCGGCGTGCAGCCTGTTTGCCGAGCAGGCGAACGGTCAGGTCGGTAGCCAGGAAGATGAACGGAAAGCTGAATGCGCCCCACGTGGTGTGATAGCCGAACATGGTGATCGGCAACTGCACCAGATAGTTGCTGGCGATGATGATAACGATGTGAAAACTGATCAGCAGTGCAAGCGCGCGGCGCTGCATGCCGGACGTAAGTGCGGTCATGGTATGTCCTTTTTTACGATTCGAGCCTGCTGGCTCGCCGTTTTGTCAAATGGGGTGAGGGAACCCATATCGTTCGGGGTCGAACGGCGCGCAATTGTACTGGTTTTGCGCTGATTGACCAGCGTATTCGTTGCTTTCCGACCGGCGGGCGCAGGCCCGCCGGCCGGAATGCGCTTACTTGGCAGCTTCGTAGAGGGCCTGTACGCGCGGCGCGGCGGAGCGCAGGGCCTGAATGCGGCCGGAGGAAGAAGGGTGGGTGCTCATGAACGCCGGCGGCTCACCTTGGGATGCAGACTGCATCTTCTGCCACAGAGTGACCGCGGCTTGCGGGTCGTAGCCGGCGCGGGCCGCCAGCTCCAGACCGATTAGATCGGCCTCGCTCTCATTGGAGCGGCTGTTGGGCAGGGTCAGGCCGTACTGAACTGCCATCTGCGCGGCCTGGCTGCCGCCTTGACCGAGGCCGAGCAGGGCGCTGGCCAGTTGGGTACCCATTTGCGTGGCGTAGGCGCGGGAGATAGCTTCGCGGCCGTGTTCACGCAGAGCGTGCGCAATCTCATGGCCCATGATCTGGGCAATTTCCGCATCGGTCAGTTCTAGGCGATCGATGATGCCGGAGTAAAACAGGATCTTGCCGCCGGGAGAGCAGCTCGCATTCAGCTGGTCGTTTTTGATCAGATTGACTTCCCAGTCCCAACTGGCGGCATCGGGGCGGAAGTTCGGTACCTGGGTGATCAGCTTGGCGGCAATACGATTGAGGCGGCGCACAGTCGATGCGTTGGTGTTCAGCAGCCCCTGCTTCTTGGCCTCGGCCAAGGTCTCCTGATACGACTCGGCAGCCATCTGATTGACCTGCTCGCTGGACAGGCCGCTCATCATGTACTGGGTGCGGTTGACGCCAACATTGCCGCCCTGGGTGGTCTGCACGCTTTGGCAACCGGCCAGCAGAACAACGGGAAGTAGGAGGGTAAATCGCAGTCGCATGGTGCTTTTCCTTGCTATGTCGGGATGAAATGCTGCCGGTGCCTTGGTCTGCAGCACCGGCGCTGTCTCACTTGGCGGCGTCTTCGATGCTGTCGCCCATCTTCTGGATGTCCTTGCCCAGGCCTTCCATGGTGTTGCATCCGGCCAGGCTGGCAGCACCGAGCAAAACAGACAGCAGCAGTACCAGTGATTTCTTCATGCTCTATTCTCTCATCAGACGTTGGATTGCGTGGTCTGTCGCGGGTTCCGCCCTGCGTGGCCGCTGCGACCGGAAAATCTTAAGCGATTGGACCATCATTTGGGCAATTGTATGCAACAGGCTGCAGAAATTTGTCCGGTGGCCGATATAGCCGAGTAACCGGTATCCTTCGCCGCTCCGTTGTCCCAACGCCGAGGTATTACATGAAATTCAGGTCAATCCAGCTTTCCATCGCCGTACTGGCCGGCGCCTGTCTATTTGTTGCTGTTGGCGTTATGACGTTGTACTCGGTTTATTCTGCCGAACGCAGTCAAAACTTGGTTCAAGAGCGCTCGCGGGTGTCGATTGACGGTCTGGTGAAGGACCGTTTGCTGTCGATCGCGACCGGGGAGCAGGCGCGCATCCGCCGCTACCTGGAGTATCCGCTTACCGTTGCATCACAGCTTGCCCAGCTGAACTCGATGCTTGGGCAGATTCAGGACGATGGCATGCCAGCCCTGATGATGGGGCGCGAAGAGATGACCCGAGTTATTCGCATGACGCTCGAGCAGAACCCGACGTTGTGGGATGCCTATGTCGGCTGGGAGCCCAACTCGCTGGATAACCTCGACAACTTCTTTGAGGGTATTGAAACCGACGGCTACGACGGCAGTGGTCGCTACATGCCAATGTGGTACCGCGACGAGAATGGTGGGTTGGCCCTGGAGGCCCTGGGAGACCTGGAAGACGAAACCATTCTGGAAAATGGCGTGCGCACTGGTGAGTACTACCTGTGTCCGAAAGAAACCCTCAAGCCGTGCGTGATTGACCCTGCACCGTATGAGGTTGGCGGCAAGACCGTGCTGCTGGCATCGTTCACTGTACCGATCATCAGCGATGGCGAGTTTATGGGCACCGCGGGTGCCGACCTGTCGATGGAGTTTCTGCAGCAGATGCTGCATGAGAATGATGCCGAACTCTACGACGGCAAGGGCGAGCAGGCGTTGGTCAGTTCCACTGGGCGCCTTGTTGCCTATACCGGCGAGGGTGCCAAGCCCGGAGATTCGGCCGCTACCGTGCTGGATGAAAGTGAACTGGCCAATATTGCGCGGCTTGGCGATCAACCCATTTACGACGTAGATGAGCAGGGCCAGCACATTGAACTGGCCATGCCTATAACCTTGCCAGGTACCGACGTCCGCTGGGCGTTGCTGATCACGCTGCCAATGGATGTGGTTATGCAGGACTTCAACCAGTTGGATGCTGAGCTGACAGACATGCGCCATCAGGATTCCATGCTGCTGGCCGGCATCGGTCTGCTGGTCGCTCTGGCTGGTCTGGGTGTGATGATTTTGCTGGCCTATGGCTTGGCCAAGCCGGCCCGCCAACTGGTAGCGATGCTGGATGATATCGCCAAGGGTGACGGCGACCTGACCAAGCGCTTGAACGTGGATCGAGCGGACGAGCTGGGCGCTATTGCGCGTGGGTTCAATGCCTTCCTCGATAAGCTGCAGGGCATGATCCGGGAGGTCGTTGGCTCGGTGCAGCAGGTGACCGATGCGTCGGAGCACACGGCCGATATCGCGCTGCGCACCAATGACGGCGTGCAACGTCAGCTCAGTGAGATCGACCTGGTCGCGACCGCCGTGACCGAAATGACCGCGACCGCGCAAGACGTAGCACGTAATGCTTCGCAGGCGGCCAGTGCGGCGCAGAATGCTGATGGTTCGGCTTCGCATGGCCGTGAGGTGGTGCGGGCAACGTCCGAGACCATTCAAAATCTCTCGCAGGATATCCAGCGCGCTGTGGACAGCGTGCAGGCACTGGCGCGCGACAGCGAAAATATCACCGGTATTCTCGACACCATTCGCGGAATTGCCGAGCAGACCAATCTGCTGGCGTTGAACGCAGCCATCGAGGCGGCACGGGCGGGTGAGCAGGGCCGCGGGTTTGCCGTGGTTGCCGATGAAGTACGCAACCTTGCGCAGAAGACTCAGAGCTCGACCGAGGAAATTCAGCAGATGATCGAGCAGCTGCAGAATGGCACCCGCGAGACGGTCAAGGTCATGGAGCAGAGCCGTGCACGTACCGACCAGAGTGTGCTGCAGGCGGAAGAGGCGGATGCGGCGCTGACGTCCATCACCCAGGCGGTGTCGGTGATCAACGATATGAACAATCAGATCGCCAGCGCCGCCGAAGAGCAGAGCGCGGTTGCCGAAGACATCAACCGTAACGTCACCACCATCGATACCGTGGCCAAGGATGTGGCCAAGGGTGCAGGTGAGGCCTCACAGGCCAGCGCATCGCTGACCAAACTGGCCGAACATCAACGCCGACTGATCAATCAGTTCAAAGTCTGAGCCGGACCCGCGGGGCTGCAGCAATGCGGCCCCTGGGTGGCAGGGTTGCTGACTGCGGTGCTGACTGGATAGGTCATTTCGATGCGGCTGTCGGCGTTCAGCAGCAGCGGCTGCAGGGCACTGACAGCCGTGTGCTCGGCCAGCCAGATGGCCTGCTCGCCAGCGTTAAGCGCCACGGGCATGCGGTCGCTGAGGCGGCTGGCGAGGCCCTTTGCCGGCACCGTAATCAGTGCACAGCTGTCCCAGTACTGGCCGTCGTCCAGTTGATAACGCTCCCACAACCCCGCCAGCGCCAGACCTCCCTCCTTGCGCCGCAGATACCATGGCTGCTTGCGCTGCCCCTGTTGCAGCCAGAGAAAGTAGCCATCGACCGGAATCAGGCAGCGCCGTTGGGCAAAGGCCTGGCGGAACATCGGTTTTTCGTGCAGGTATTCGGCCCGTGCGGAAAAGGTTGCGCGGCTCAAATCCTTCAGCCAGCCCGGCGTCAGGTTCCACAGCACCGAGGCGCACTCCATTTGGCCTGCGGTCTTGCGCAGAATCAGCAGCGGCTTACCTGGAGCAATATTCCATTGCGGCTGCCAGCCGCTGGGCATGTTGGCGTGAGGTGCATTGAATTGGGCCAGGCGACCGCTCATGGCAGGGGGGACTCCAGATCCTCGTCATTGATGGGGCTGGCCCCTAGATAGGCATACACCAGCTCGGTGCTGCGGCTGACGTCTTCGTCGGCGACCCAGATGCCGAGCAGGTCATGCACAGGCAGGTCGCCGATAGCGCCTTGCAGGTAGCCGCCGCTGATGTGACAGCGAATATGGTGGTCGGCCAGCACCGCGGACAGCAGCGTGGCCTCCGCCAGATCGGCGGGATGGTAGATGCACTGCATGTTCAGTCCTGTTCCCGGCGCAGATCCACGTGGTAGTCGTTGCCGTCTTCATCGATCCAGAGATTGACGAGGATCGGCTGGCAGCAGACCTGACAGTCTTCGGTATAGGATTGGGCTCCGCCGCTCAGGTCGAGCAGCAGGGTGATAGGTTCGCCGCAGTGAGGGCAGACCAGATTGGCTTCTTCCAGTGCCTGCACCGTAATTACTCCGCACGCCTTGTATGTGACATGGAGTGTAGCGGGATCGTCAATCTGGCGAAACCACGGTCGGCAACGCATAATGCGCGGCTGACGACAAGACTCTGAGGGTGACATGAGTGAGTTTGAGGGCATTCGCCCCTACAACGATGCCGAGGTACCGGGCGTGCTGCAGCGTCTGCTGGCCGACCAGGACCTGATGCGGATGCTCGCGGGCTATCGACTGCCGCGACTCAATCGATTTCTGCCTGGTCTGGCCCGGTCACTGGTGCAGCTTGCGCTGAAGCGCGAAGCGCGCGGCGTCAAGTCCGTCGATGATCTGCAGCACAAGCTGGAACCCTACCTTGATCGCCTGATCGAGAGCAGCACGCTGGCCGTGACCTACAGCGGTCTCGACAACCTGCGTAGTGATCAGGCCCACCTGTTTATTGCCAACCACCGTGACATCGTCATGGACCCGGCGTTCGTCAACTACGCGTTGTATCACGCCGGGCACCCGACCCCGCGTATCGCCATTGGCGACAACTTGCTGCAACGCCCCTTCGTCGCGGACCTGATGCGTTTGAACAAAAGCTTTATCGTGCACCGCTCGCTCACCGGGCGCCGCGAGAAGCTGCAGGCTTATCAGACCATGTCGGCGTACATCAGCCACTCGATTGCCGAAGGGCAGTCGATCTGGATCGCGCAGGCTGAGGGGCGTGCTAAAGACGGTCTGGACGAAACCGACTCGGCGATCATCAAGATGTTTTGTATGAGCCGCAAGAGCGAGCCGTTTGCTGATGTCATTCGTTCGCTGAGCATGGTTCCGGTGTCGATCTCCTACGAATGGGATCCCTGCGACGCAATGAAGGCGCGCGAGCTGGAGCAGCGGGCGCGTGAAGGCAGCTATACCAAGGAGGCGGGAGAGGATGATCGCTCCATCGCCATGGGCCTGACCGGTTACAAGGGCCGGGTACACGTTGCCTTCGGCAAGCCGCTGACGGAGGCAATGGAGGATGCCAAGCTGGTTGCTGCAGCGGTCGACCGGCAGATCCTCGGCCACTACCGACTGTATCCGAGCAACTTCCTGGCGTTTGAGCAGGGTGGCGGCAGTCTGCCGGCCGAACTCGCAGGTTGGCGTAACGATTTCTCTGCCAGCGAACTGGCCGCAGAAGAGCGTCGCTTTACTGAACGCCTGATGGCTTTGCCGCCGGCACAGCGCCCATTCTGGCTGCTGCAATATGCCAATCCGGTGCACAGCCGGTTGCGGGTACTGGGAGAGCAGGCCGGCGCGTAACGCCGGCCGTTGGTCACACGCGAGTGCTGATCAGGGTCAGGACCACAGCCAGGGTCAAACAGACCGCACCAACGCTGTAAAACAGACGGTTGATGCGCTGATCGCGCTGCAGGCTGATGTCGGACTCGCTTGAGGGCAGGGTGGCCAGACGCTGACGGCCCAGGCTGCTGCGCAGTTGGGTGGCAATCCACAGCCAGCTGCCATTGACGGCGAAGAACAGCGCCAGTCCGTTGAGGACCAGTGCCGGATTTTCAAGGTAATACAACCAAGCTGCCTGCAATGGGAACACGGCAGAACCTCCGGTGTCTCGGATTCGGGCAACCAGGCTGTTCTATTGGTTTTTTGTGGTTACGA
The DNA here is from genome assembly GCF_038130085.1 of Halopseudomonas sp. NCBI lineage: Bacteria > Pseudomonadati > Pseudomonadota > Gammaproteobacteria > Pseudomonadales > Pseudomonadaceae > Halopseudomonas > Halopseudomonas sp. Next base: position 68,159 of record NZ_JAYPMU010000006.1, read on the forward strand.
CGAAACGCAAAAAGAATGATCAGACGCACCTTTCTCAGCGCGTCTACTGATAAGCGCGGCCGATGTTATGCCACGACGCGATTAAATTCGACTCGGATTGGTCAAAATCCGATCAACGGTTAACCCTCAAGATTGCCAGTATTGCCTCCCGGCGAGACAACGCGCACCCTTGTGGAACAGGCCTTAACGCAAGGCAAAAGAGTGAGGTAGCAATATGAAAAAGCGGTATCTGGTGACGTTGATGCTTGGCGCCGTGCTGACGCTGGGTGGTTGTGCCTCTTCCCTGACCGGTGATGTCTATAGCCGTGATGATGCGCGCGCCCCGCAGACCGTGCGTATGGGTACCGTCGAGTCGGTGCGCCTGGTGCAGATCGAAGGGACTAAAACGGTGATCGGCCCGGCCGCGGGTGCAGCTATTGGTGGTGTTGCCGGCAGCGGCGTGGGTGGTGGTCGCGGCAGCACCATTGCAGCCATTGTCGGTGCGTTGGTAGGCGGTATGGCTGGCGCCGCGGCAGAGGAAGGTATTACGCGCACGCAAGGTGTCGAGATCACCGTGAATGAAGACGGCGGCTATACTCGGGCCTATGTTCAGGAAGTGGCCGAAGGCGTTAACTTCGCACCGGGTGACCGGGTGCGCATCATGTCGGTTAACGGTCAGTCTCGCGTCGTCAAATAGCGCAATCGGCGCCCGGTATGGCGGCAGCCATAAGCTGCCGTCGTACGAAGGTTACGCATTTTGTAACGGATTCAGCGGCTTGCGTTGCTCGTCGATGGCAGGTTGCCCCTATAATGGCGTGCGCTTCTTGACCAGTTGTGCCTCGCAATACGGTTATGCTGCGGTGGCAATGGTGCTGGAATGGAGGCCGCAACGGCCATATTAGGAGTAAGTCCTGCATGACCCTGGCGCTCATCGTCATTCTCCCGCTGCTTGGCAGCCTGCTTCCACTGTTGTTCAAGAACCAAGGCCGCTCGCTCTGTGCAGCGATGGCGATGGTGGCTCCCGTTGTTGGTCTGGCATTGCTCTGGCGTCACGCCGACGCGGTGTTCGCCGGGCAAACACTGATCCAGTCCTGGCCCTGGTTGGCCGAGCTGGGATTGAATTTCAGTTTCCGTCTTGATGGCCTGAGTTTCCTGTTCGCCCTGATGATTCAGGGTATCGGCCTGCTGGTCATCCTCTACGCCCGCTACTATCTCTCCAAGAACGACCCGATGGGGCGCTTCTTCTGCTATTTGCAGTTGTTCATGTCCGCGATGCTGGGCGTGGTGTTGTCCGAGAACCTGTTGCTGATGATGGTGTTCTGGGAAATGACCAGCCTGTCGTCGTTCCTGTTGATCGGCTACTGGTCGCACTCCACCGACGCCCGCAAGGGCGCGCGCATGGCGCTGGCGGTGACCGGTGCCGGCGGTTTGGCACTGCTGGCGGGCATCTTGTTGCTGGGGCAGATTGTCGGCAGCTATGAGCTGACGGATGTGTTTGCAGCCGGCGAGCAGATTCGCCAGCACGCGCTGTATCCGGTGGTGTTGGTCCTGGTGTTGCTCGGCGTGTTTACCAAGTCGGCTCAGTTTCCGTTCCACTTCTGGTTGCCGCACGCGATGGCGGCGCCAACCCCGGTTTCCGCCTATCTGCACTCTGCGACCATGGTTAAGGCTGGGGTGTTTTTGCTGGCGCGGTTGTATCCGGCGTTGGCGGGCACCGATCTGTGGTTCTACATCGTCAGCAGCGCCGGTATGGCAACCCTGCTGGTCGGTGCCTGCACCGCGCTGTTTCAGCACGACCTCAAGGGCCTGCTGGCGTACTCGACCATCAGCCATCTGGGCCTGATTACCCTGCTGTTCGGTCTGGATACGCGTCTGGCGGCGGTTGCAGCGGTGTTCCACATCATCAACCACGCGACCTTCAAGGCCTCGTTGTTCATGGCGGCGGGGATCATCGACCATGAGACCGGCACCCGCGACATGCGGCGCATCAATGGTCTGTTGCGGTTCATGCCGCATACGGCGGTGCTGGCGATGGTGGCGGCGTCGGCGATGGCCGGTGTGCCGCTGCTGAACGGCTTCCTGAGCAAGGAAATGTTCTTCACCGAGACCTTGGAACAGCACATGCTCGGTAACTGGAGCTGGCTGATTCCGCTAGGTGCCACCCTTGGCGGGGTGTTCTCGGTTGCCTACTCGCTGCGCTTCGTGCATGACGTGTTCTTCAACGGCAAGCCGGTCAACCTTCCGAAGTACCCGCCGCACGAGCCGCCGCGCTACATGCGCGTGCCTGTCGAAATTCTGGTGGTCATGTGTCTGGCGGTGGGCTTGGCTCCGGGCTTTACGGTTGCCGGTTTGCTGGCGGTCGCCGCCGAGTCGACGGTTGGCAACTCGCTGCCTGAATACAGTCTGGCGATCTGGCACGGCTTCAATCTGCCGTTGTTGATGAGTTTTGCCGCTATGGTGCTGGGCATTCTGGTCTACTCGCTGCGCCGTCCGCTGTTTGATTGGTACGCGCGTCAGCGTGACGTGGATGCCAAGCTGGTGTTTGAAGGTGCGGTACAGATGACCGTGCGTGGCGCGGGTCGGGTGACCCTGCTGCTGGAGAACGCCTCCCTGCAGCGCTACCTGCTCTGTTTGCTGCTGGCTGCGCTGGTGGTCTCCGGTTTCTGGCTGGTGCAGTTGCCGGCACTGCGTGGCCCGGTGGCGCTGACGCCGGTTGATGGTGTCACGCTGGCTGGGGCAATAGTGATGATGTTGAGTGCAGTTGCGACTGTCTATTGGCACCGTCTGCGGCTGGTCTCGCTGGTCATGCTCAGCGTGGTCGGGCTGGGGGTGGTGTTGGCCTTTGCCCGCTTTGCCGCGCCGGACCTGGCGCTGACCCAGATCTCGGTCGAGGTGGTGACCATCGTTTTGCTGATGCTGGCACTGTTCTTCCTGCCAGCACGTACCCCGCGTGAATCCTCTGGTCTACGTCGCAGCCGCGACCTGATCATCGCGCTGCTGTGCGGCACGCTGGTCGGCGCGCTGGCGTTCGCAGTGCTGACCCGGCCGTACGACAGCATCGCCGACTTCTTCCTCGCCAACAGCGTTACTGGTGGCGGTGGCCACAACGTGGTGAACGTCATTCTGGTCGACTTCCGTGGCTTCGATACGATGGGTGAGATCAGCGTACTGGCGATTGCTGCCATTGCCATCTATGCGCTGATCGACGGCCTGCGTCTGCGCATTCCCGGCGCCGATAGCCTCGGCAAACCGTGGGCCCAGCGTGGCGACCTGCTGATGCTGGTCAACCTGTCCCATGTGCTGCTGCCGCTGGCGTTGATGATCTCGGTGTATATCTTCCTGCGCGGTCATAACCTGCCGGGCGGCGGTTTCATCGCCGGCTTGATCACCGCGGTGGCGCTGATACTCCAGTACGTTGCCAGTGGCGAGGCCTGTACGGCCCAGCGCTGGCCGGTGAACTATCACTGGTTGGCTGGCGCCGGTGTGTTGATTGCTGGCGCTACGGGCATCGGCAGCTGGGTGTTCGGTTACCCCTTCCTGACCAGTGCCTTTGACCATTTCCATATTCCGCTGGTAGGCGATATCGAGCTGGCTACCGCGATGCTGTTTGATCTGGGCGTCTACCTCACGGTGGTGGGTGCAACGCTGCTGATTCTGGCGAATCTCGGCAAGTTGTCGCAGTCGCGGGTAGCAGGAGGAGAATTCTGATGGAGCTACTGTATGCCGTGGCCCTTGCCGTACTCACCAGTTGTGGGGTCTATCTGATGCTGCGTGCCCGTACCTTCCCGGTGGTGGTGGGCCTGGCGCTTCTGAGTTACGCGGTGAACCTGTTTCTGTTCGCGATGGGGCGCTTGGGCGATGCCGCTCCGGCGGTGCTCGGCAAAGCTGAGGTGTATGCCGACCCGCTGCCGCAGGCGCTGGTTTTGACCGCCATTGTTATCGGCTTTGCCATGACTGCCTATGCGCTGGTGTTGGCACTGCGCGCGCAGGGTGAGTTGGACAGCGATCACGTTGACGGCAAGGGAGACCATTAATGAGTCACCTGCCGATTTTGCCTGTACTGGTGCCGATGTTCGCCGGCGCCTTGCTGCTGGTGCTGGGCGCAAGTATGGACACCAAACGCGCGCTGTCGCTGCTCGCTACGTTTCTGCAGATTCCGCTGGCGGCAATGCTGCTGGTCGAGGCAGGCTCAGGGATCAGTGTCTACGCACTGGGTAACTGGATGCCGCCGTTCGGCATCGTGCTAGTAGTGGATCGCCTCAGCGCCTTGCTGCTGCTGGTGACCGCGGTGCTGGCCGCTGCTGCGCTGATCTACGCGGTGCGCGGCGACGATGCCGCTGGCCGCAATTTTCACCCGTTGTTTCAATTCCAACTGATGGGGATCAACGGCGCCTTTCTGACGGGCGACCTGTTCAACCTGTTCGTTTTCTTCGAAATTCTGCTGATTTCTTCCTACGCCCTGTTGTTGCACGGCGCGGGTTCTGCGCGCGTACGCTCAGGTCTGCATTACCTGCTGCTCAATCTCACCGGTTCGGCGCTGTTCCTGATCGCGGTTGGCACCCTGTATGGCGTGACTGGCACTCTGAATATGGCCGATATGGCGCTCAAGGTGCGTGAGCTTTCTCCAGCGGATGCGCCCCTGGTCGGTGCTGCGGGCATGCTGCTGTTGGTGGTCTTTGGTCTGAAGACCGCGGTGTTTCCGCTGTACTTCTGGCTCCCGCGCGCCTACGCCGCTGCGGGAGCGCCGGTGGCGGCGCTGTTCGCGATTATGACCAAGGTGGGGCTGTATTCAATTGTGCGCGTGTACACGCTGATCTTCGGCTCCGATGCCGGCGAGCTGGCGAATATGGCGCTTTACTGGTTGTGGCCGCTGGCGCTGGTAACCCTGCTGTTGGGTGCAATTGGAGCGCTGGCCGCCAGCACCCTGAGCTCGCTTACGGCCTACCTCGTAGTGGTCTCGGTTGGCACCATGTTGGCAGGTGTGGCGCTGGGTAGCGCCGATGCGCTGCAGGCGACGCTGTTCTACCTGGTGCACTCGACCTGGATCACCGGTGCCTTGTTCCTGTTTACCGGCATCATCCAGCGGGTTCGCGGTCCGCGCTTTTCCGCACGGTTGATTGCCGGGCCGCAGCTGCCGTTCCCGATGCTCTTGGGAGGTGTGTTTTTCCTGGTTGCCATGTCCATCGTTGGCATGCCGCCGCTGTCAGGTTTTCTTGGCAAACTGATGCTATTGGGCGCTGCAGGGCAGGGTGCCGAGGCGGCTTGGCTGTATTCGGCCGTGCTGGGTGGTGGTTTGCTTGGTCTGGTAGCGCTCAGCCGCGCTGGCAGTACGCTGTTTTGGCGGCAGTCTGATCAGACGGCCAGTGGTGAGCCGATTGACGGCGCGCGCCTGGGCGCGGTGCTGTTGTTGCTGGCCGGCAGTCCGGTGCTGGTTATCTTTGCCGGGCCGCTGCTGGGGTACCTGGGGCAGACGGCCGATCAACTGCTGATGCCGCAGTTGTATATCGATGCGGTGTTGTCTGTAGCGCCCGCTACGGGAGGTACTCAATGAGGTTGCCTGATCGCGTGTTTCCCCACCCGTGGCTGAGCGTCTCGCTGCTGATCGGCTGGTTGCTGCTGATGAATTCGGTGTCGTTCGGCAACCTGCTCATGGCGGCGGTGCTGGCCTGCCTGATTCCGTGGCTTACCCATGTGTTCTGGCCGCGTTCGCCTTACCGCTTGCGCTTCGGTCGGCTGGTTCTGTTTGTCAGCCGGGTGCTTACCGATATCGTGCTGGCCAACCTGCAGGTGGCCAAGTTGATTCTTGGGCCGCGCCGGCAGCTCCGCCCGGCCTTCGTTAACTATCCGTTGCAGTTGCAGCACGACTTCTCGATCAGCGTGCTGGCCAGCACCATCTCGCTGACTCCCGGTACGGTGTCGGCTGACATTAGCCCGGATCGCAAGACCTTATTGATTCATGGGCTGGACGTAGGCGATGAGCAGGCGCTGATCGACCATATCCGCCAGCGGTATGAAGAACCCATTCGGGAGATTTTCGAATGCTCGACACCGTAGTTCTGATTTGTCTGGGCATTATCACCGTAGCCCTGCTGCTGACCTTTGCCCGTCTGATCAAGGGACCGGATCTGCCGGATCGGATCCTGGCGCTCGACACCCTCTATATCAACGGCATCGCGCTGATCATGCTGCTTGGCCTATATCTGGACTCCAACCTGTTTTTCGAAGCGGCGCTGCTGATTGCGGTGATGGGGTTTGTCAGCACGGTGGCCATCGCCAAGCATTTGCTGCGTGGCAACATCATCGAATAGGAGCGCGTTATGAGCGATACGAGCTGGGTTGAATGGCTGATTGCAGCGCTGCTGCTGACAGGCAGTGTGTTTGCACTGATCGGCGCAATCGGTCTGTTCAAACTGCCAGACTTTTTCATGCGCCTGCATGGGCCGACCAAGGCAACGACGCTGGGCGTGGGCGCGCTGGTGTTGGGCTCGATGGCGTATTTCAGTACTCAGAGCGGTAGCATCAGCCTGCATGAGCTGCTGATCACCTTCTTTCTGTTCCTCACCGCGCCAGTCAGCGCCAACATGCTGGCCAAGGCTGCCATGCACGAGAAGCTGCGTCGTGAGCCGCGCACCCGTGGCGAGCCTTGGGACCAGTAGGGGCACAGCACGCTGTGCCCGCTTTCGGGGTTTGACTGCTTATTCGGCGCTCGTGGTTTTCAGACGCGGCAGGCCGAAGATGATCGCCAGTACCGCCATCAGTCCGAGCAGCCAGCAGTAGTGCACCTGACCAATCAGCACCATCGGTGACAGCGCCGCCAGCGAGCCGGCCAGCAGAATCTGCGCACCGTACGGGATCAGGCCCTGAATCACGCAGGAAAAGATATCGAGCAGGCTGGCGCTGCGGCGCGGGTCCACGTCGTAGTGCTCGGCCAGGTCCTTCGCAACACTGCCGCTGATGATGATCGCTACGGTATTGTTGGCGACGAACAGGTTAGTCAGGCTCACCAGTCCGGCGATGCCCGTTTCGCCGCTGCGACGGCCGGCAGAGCGTGATGTGAATGCCTGAATGCGCTCGCGCAGCCAATCCAGTCCACCTTCCTGCTTCATGATCGCTGACAGGCCGCCGATGAGCATCGACAGGATGGTGATCTCCAGCATCCCGGCAAAGCCCTGATAGATGTCGTTGCCGTAGCTGGCAAGGGCGTAGTCGGGCTTGAGCAGCATGCCGGTCACCCCGGACAGGATGATCCCGGTCATCAGCACGATCATGACGTCGAGCCCGCACAGGGCAAGCACAAGCACGCTGAGGTAAGGCAGCACCAGCCAAGGGTTGTAGTCCTCAACGGCGGCGGCGCCGTGGGCATCGCCAACCACAAACAGCACCGCCAGGGTCAGCAGCATGGCCGGCACGGCAATGATCAGGTTGAGGCGGAACTTGTCGCGCATGCCAACGCCCTGGGTGCGGGTCGCGGCAATGGTCGTGTCGGAGATGATCGACAGGTTGTCGCCGGCCATGGCGCCGCCGATAACCGCACCGACCGCCAGCGGAATCGATAAGCCAGTGGCTTCAGCGAAACCCAATGCGATGGGTACCAGCGCGCCGATGGTGCCCATGGAGGTGCCCATCGCGGTAGAAATAAACACGGCAATCATGAACAGGCCGGGCAGAATCAGACTTGGCGGCAGGACGCTCAGACCCATGTTGACGGTCGCATCAACGCCGCCGATGGCCTTGGTGACGCTGGAGAAGGCGCCAGCCAGCAAAAATACCAGCGCCATGGTGATAATGTTGCGATCACCGATGCCGTCGATAAAGGTTTGCAGATTCTCGCGGTAGCTCGGTTTGGCCAGTAGCAGACCGAGAATGATGGCCGGCAGTATCGCTACGGGTGCCTTGATCTGGTAGAACGCGAAGTCGGTGCCTGCCAGGCTGTAGTAGATGCCGCTGCCGAGAAAGATCAGCAGGAACAGCAAAAGCGGCAGCAGGGCGGAGGCCCTGGGTTGAGCGGGTGTTGGCATGAGATTGTCTCTGACAGCAGAAGGAATGCGTCGGATCGCCCGACGATAACCGCGCAGTTTAGCAGAGGCTGTCAGGTGGGAGGGAACAGCTGGTCGGGAGTTGGCGGGCGCTCGGGCCCGCCAACGGCTGGATCACGGGGCCAGGGCAACGGCCGAAGCGGGCGTGCGCGGCGAGATGTTGATGACGACGCGGCGGTTTTGTTCACGGCCGGCGGCAGTGCTGTTGTCGGCGCGCGGATCAGCTTCACCGAGGCTGATCAGCTCCATGTTGCGACGGCTGACGCCGCCGAGCTGAAGTACGCTGGCAACCGCCTGAGCGCGTTCCAAGCTCAGGCGCTGGTTCAGGCTGTCATCGCCGGAGCTATCGCTGTAGCCAGTAACCTTGATATGGCTGTCAGTTGCGCCGCGGAGCAGCTTGGCTACGCGGGACAGGGGCACCAGACCAGAGGGCAGCAACAGGGTGCGCTTGGGGTGGAAGTTGCCGTTGACCGGGATGATCAGGCGGACATCATCGCCGTCGTGCTCGATGTCGTAGCGCTCTTCCGCGGCGATGGCGCGCAGTTCGTCCATATGCAGGTGGGCCCAGGGGGTGACCTGTGGCGGTGGCGGTGGGGGAGTGGCTTTGGTGCTGGAGCAGCCGGTCAGCAGGATCAGGGCACTTCCAAGTGCAATGGCAGAAAGCAGTTTCATTGTTATCTATCCACACGCAGGTCGGGAACCAAAAGCGCTTGCCGTGATCGCAAGCGGTTGATGCGGCAAAGAGTACCACTGGCTTGGTGGTTTGTGAGCTGCCGTATGTCATGATTCATGCCTGAGTCCGCTTAACGCAAAGGAGTTCACAGATTGAGTGCTTTTCGCTGGGGTATGGCTGCGTTGCTGTCGCCGTTGCTGCTGACTGGTTGTGGCGTCATGCAGGGGTTCTGGGGGAGTGAGCCTCAGCGTCTGAGCGGCTTGCTGGAGCGCGCAAACGACGGCTTCGTGCTGCGCGAATGCGGTAGCCAGGCGCTGATCCCGCTGGTCGACGCTGAGCAGGTAGCGGCGATATACGAGCAGGCAACCCAGCCGGGGCAGATGGCAATCTTCGCTGACCTGATCGGACGCCTGGACAGGCATGGTCAGTTGCACCCGGACCAGGTGCTGCGCATGCAGTCGCACGGGCGTGGATGCAGTGATGAAAGCGCGGTAGGTGTGCAGTGGGTGGCGCTGGGTTACCAGCCGGCGTGGCAGGCATGGCTGTCGCCAGCAGGGTTGGTGCGTTCTGATGGTGAGCTGACCTATCCGGCGCGCTCGGTGGTGATTGAGCAGTTGCCGGACGGCGCGTTGAATGCCGCTTCGTTGCCGGATCACCAGCTGCAGTTGTGGTTGTATCCGCAGGCCTGCCAAGACCCGGTCACCGGGGATTACTTCCACCTGCGCGCGACCTTGCTGGTCAACGGCGAACAGCAGCGTGGATGTGGCTATCAGGGTGTGATTGCCACACCCTGATAGCCGGTTGGCTTAGCCCCCGAGGTAGGCCTTGCGCACATCCGGGTTGGCCAGCAGCGCCTCACCGGTATCTTCCAGCACGATGTGACCGTGCTCCATCACGTAGCCGCGGTCGGCCAGTTTGAGCGCCTGGTTGGCGTTCTGCTCGACCAGAAACACGGTAACGCCCTGTTGCCGCAGTTGCTCAATGATGTCGAAGATCTGCTGAATGATGATCGGCGCCAGGCCCAGCGACGGCTCATCCAGTAGCAGCAGTCGCGGCTTGCTCATCAATGCGCGGCCGATCGCCAGCATCTGCTGCTCACCGCCAGACATGGTGCCGGCGCGTTGCTGATACCGCTCCTTCAGCCGTGGGAACAGCGTCAGCACGGTGTCGAGTTGAGTCTGCCGGGTTTCCTTGTCGCTGAAAAAGGCGCCCATGCTCAGGTTTTCCTCGACCGTCAGGCGCGAGAACACGCGGCGGCCTTCCGGCACGATGGCGATGTCCTTGCGCATGATTTCGGCCGTGGTCATGCCGGTCAGTTCGTCGCCTTCATAGCGAATGCTGCCGGTGGTGGCACGCGGATCGCCGCACAGGGTCATCAGCAGAGTAGTCTTGCCGGCGCCATTGGCGCCGATCAGGGTAACGATTTCGCCGCGACGTACCTCAAGGTTGACGTCATGCAGCGCCTGAATCTTCCCGTAATGGGTCGACACGTTCTTCATGTACAGCATGCGGTGCTTTCCCTCAGGTCTCGCCCAGATAGGCTTTGATGACGTCCGGATTCTGCTTGATCTCATCCGGGGTGCCGGCGGCCAGCGGACGGCCCTGGTTGATCACGACGATGTGGTCGGAGATGCTCATCACCAGCTTCATGTCGTGCTCGATCAGCAGCACGGTGATCTGGTGCTCATCGCGCAGCTCGCTGATCAGCGCCTTGAGGTCGTCGGTTTCCTTCGGGTTCAGACCCGCTGCGGGCTCATCCAGCATCAGCAGCTTGGGCTGGGTCACCATGCAGCGGGCGATTTCCAGACGGCGCTGCTGACCGTAGGCCAGGGTGTTGGCCGGGCGGTTGGCAAACTCGCGCAGCTCAACCCGGTCCAGCCAGTACGCGGCGCGTTCCATGGCTTCCTGCTCGCTGCGGCGGTAGCCCGGGGTCTTGAACAGACCGGCCAGCAGGTTGGTGTTCATATGCTGGTGCTGAGCGACCAGCAGGTTTTCCACCACGGTCATTTCCTTGAACAGGCGCACGTGCTGGAAGGTGCGGATCATGCCGCGACGGGCAACCTTGAAACCGGGCATGCCCTGAATCTCGCGGCCATCGAACACGATCTTGCCGCCGCTCGGCTTGTAAAAACCGGTCAGGCAGTTGAACACGGTAGTCTTGCCGGCCCCGTTGGGGCCGATCATCGAGACGATCTGACCGGGCTGGACACTGAGGTGAACGCCGTCAACGGCCAGCAGGCCGCCGAAGCGCATGGTCAGGCCCGATACATCCAGAAGGGGGCGGCTCATGTACGTAACTCCAGGTGCGGACGGCTCATCGGCAGCAGACCCTGGGGTCGCCAGATCATCATCAGGACCATCATCAGGCCGAACAGCAGCATGCGGTATTCATCAAATTCGCGGGCCATCTCCGGCAGGATGGTCATGATGATCGCCGCCAGAATGACGCCGATCTGTGACCCCATGCCACCCAGCACCACGATGGCGAGGATGATGGCGGACTCGATGAAGGTGAACGATTCCGGGCTGATGAAGCCCTGACGCGCAGCAAAGAAGCAGCCAGCAAAACCGGCGAAGCTGGCGCCGATGGTGAAGGCGCCGAGTTTAACGGCGGTCGGGTTGATGCCCAGTGCACGGCAGGCGATCTCGTCTTCGCGCAGGGCTTCCCAGGCGCGGCCAATCGGCATGCGCAGCAGGCGGTTGATCACGAACAGGGTGATCAGCACCAGTAGCAGAGCCAGCAGATAGAGGAAGATCACCCGATGCTCGGAGCTGTAGCTGATGCCGACAAACTCGTGGAAGCTCTGCATGCCTTCGCTGGCGCGGCGACTGAATTCCAGACCAAACAGAGTTGGTTTGGGGATGCCGCCGATGCCGTTCGGGCCGTTGGTAAGCCAGGTCATGTTGTTCAGCAGGATGCGGATGATCTCGCCGAAGCCCAGCGTCACGATGGCCAGATAGTCGCCACGCAGGCGCAGTACCGGGAAGCCCAGCAGGAAGCCGAACAGGGCCGCCAGACAGCCGGCAATCAGCAGACCGGTCCAGAAGCCAACATCGAAATACATCGCCATTAACGCATAGCCGTAGGCTCCGACTGCGTAGAAGCCGACGTAGCCCAGATCCAGCAAGCCGGCCAGACCCACCACGATGTTCAGGCCCAGGCCCAGCATCACGTAAATCAGTACCAGGGTGCCGAGGTCGGTACCACCGCGGTTGGACAGGAATGGCCAGATGATCGCCGCGGCGATCATGAAGCACCAGAACAGGCGACGCAGCGCCGGCTTGTCGCCGAGGTTGGTCAGCTTTTCTGGCGCTTTGGGCAGGCCCGGGAGGCCTTTCCACAGCGCACTCAGCTGATCGCGGAACAGGTTGAAGAAGAACAGAAAGGCGGCAGCGGCAGCGATCTTCCAGTACACATCCGGACCGGCGCCGGTCAGGCCAAGGGTCGTACCCTGTTGTTCCAGACGCACGCCCAGCAGCAGGCCGGTCAGGATGGCGACGACAACGGCGGAAATCACCGCCGGTTTCAGGTTCGCACGGATCATACCTTCTCCACCTCCGGACGACCGAGGATGCCGCTCGGGCGGAACAGCAGGATCAGGATCAGCAGGCCAAAGGCAACCACATCCTTATACTCGGTGCTGAAATAACCGGCAGTAATCGATTCGGTGACCCCCAGCAGCAGGCCGCCCAGTACTGCACCGGGAATGCTGCCGATACCGCCCAGAACAGCTGCGGTGAAGGCTTTCAGGCCGGCCATAAAGCCGATGTACGGGTTAATCACGCCGTAATACATGCCCAGCAGCACACCGGCAACGGCGGCCAGAGCGGCGCCGATGACGAAGGTCAGGGCGATCACGGCATTGGTGTTGATGCCCAGCAGGTTGGTCATCTTCAGGTCTTCGGCGCAGGCGCGGCAGGCGCGGCCCATGCGTGAACGGGAGATGAACAGGGTGAGCAGGGTCATGGTGATCAGGGTGACCACGAAGATGATCATCTGCATGTAAGACAGGGTGGCGTGGAAGCCTTCCTGTGGGCCGATATCAACGCCACCGGAGATCAGCGTGGGCATGGCGATATCGCGTGAACCCTGAGCAATACGCACGAGGTTCTGCAGGAAGATCGACATACCGATGGCCGAGATCAGCGGAATCAGGCGATTGCCGCCACGCAGCGGGCGATAGGCGACGCGCTCAATGCTGTAGCCGTAGGCGCTGGTGACCATCATGCTGATGGCGAAGGCAGCAACGATCATCACCGGTACCGACTCGATACCGAACATCGCCAGGGCGGCGATAACGATGAAGGCAATGTAGCTGCCGATCATGTAAACCTCGCCGTGGGCGAAGTTAATCATGCCGATGATGCCGTAGACCATGGTGTAGCCAATGGCGATCAGGGCGTAGGTGCTGCCGACGGTCAGACCGTTGATCAGCTGTTGAATAAGGTAGTAAAGGGACTCTGGCATGGCCATGACACCGAAGGGGCAAGGGAAACAGTGCTGGTCCGCACAGGCGTGCGTTCGACAATAAAAAAGCGGGCCTGCCAACGATATGTTGGGCAGGCCCGTTGTGGGTCGATTACTCGGTCAGTGCGGTCTTGCTGGCGTCAGCGTGCCATTCATAGACGACGAAGTTGAAATCCTTCAGGTCGCCCTTTTCATCGAAGCTGAGGGTGCCGGTGGGGGTTTCAAAGCTGTTGCTGCGCAGTGCTTCTGCAACGGCTTCGGTGTCGGTGCTGTCGGCAAGCTTGATGCCGTCGGCGATGACTTGAACCGCAGCGTAGGCCGGGAAGACGAAGGCGCCGGATGGGTCTTCATTCTTGGCCTGGAACGCTTCTACCAGGTGGGCGTTCTTCGGATCCTGGTCAAACGCCTTAGGCAGGGTAACCAGCAGACCCTCGGAGGATTCGCCAGCGATGGCAGAGATATCGGTGTTGCCGACACCTTCCGGACCCATGAAGCGAACATCCAGACCTTGTTCGCCAGCCTGACGCAGGATCAGGCCGAGCTCCGGGTGGTAGCCACCGTAGTAGACGAAGTCGACACCGGCCTGGCGCAGCTTGGCGATCAGGGCAGAGAAGTCCTTGTCGCCAGCGGTGATACCTTCAAAGACCGGAACTTCAACGTCGTTGGCCAGCAGGACATCGCGCACGGCGGTGGCAATGCCTTCGCCATACTGCTGCTTGTCGTGGATCACGGCGACTTTCTGCGGCTTGATCTGCTCAACGATAAAGTTACCGGCAGTCGGGCCCTGCAGGCTGTCCAGACCGATGGTGCGGAACACCATCTGGTAGCCGCGGTCAGTGATGTCCGGGCTGGTGGAGGCCGCGGTGATCATCAGGATGCCTTCTTCTTCATAAATGTCGGAAGCCGGCTGGGTGGAACTGGAGCAGAGGTGACCAACGACAAAGCTGATCCCTTCGTTGACGATCCGGTTAGCAACTGCAACGGCCTGCTTCGGGTCGCAGGCATCGTCGAATACCACACCTTCGAGCTGGGCGCCGTTCACGCCGCCAGCCTTGTTGATCTGCTCAATGGCCATCTTGGCGCCAATGAACTGCATGTCGCCGTACTGGGCAACCGGGCCGGTGACCGGGCCTGCCAGAGCGATCTTGATGGTGTCCGCTGCGACTGCACAGGTGCTGGCGCCGACCAGCGCCGCGGCGGCGATCATCCGGGAAAGTGCTTTTTTGTGTGCCATCTTCATGTCATCTGCTCACTTATGTTGTTATGCCGAAAAAGGTTGCCGGTGCAGCGGTTTGCGCTGAGCGCAGCATCGGTTCGGAACTGTACCGGCGCAGTTTAGCAATCGTCCTGCGGGCTTGGAATCTGGCTTGTGCAAAAAATGAACCCATGTCCTTAAACTGCAATAATCTGTCTTTATGGCGACATCTTGTGTTCAAGAATAGCCATTTGTCCGGAATGTGCTCTAACTATCCAGTGGGCGATGCTTGCGTTCACGCGTCAGCTCATTAGTATTCGACGGCTGAAATCCTGGGGAGTGTGATCGAGTATGACGGTATCGGATGAGGCCTACGCGGCTATTCTCGGCGCGACGGCGCAGATTGAGTGGAAGGTGCTGGAGCCACATTTTGCCCGTGGCGATCTGCTGGCGGTCGACGCCGCACTGGATCTGGTGCAGGTGGCGGCGGCGATGATGGAAGACAACAGCGAAGCCATAAAGGGCTGGATGGACGCTGGTCAGTTGCAGGTGGCAACCGACAGTCGCGCCGCCGATTGGGCCGAGCGCAACCCGGATACCCTGTGGGCTGTGGTGATTCGGCCTTGGGTACTGGTACAGGAACGGGCCAGCTGATTGCACCGCAGCTGCCGGTCGGAACGAGGTCGGGCGCCTGCTCGACCAGCGGCCCGGATGCCGCAGGCTGGTCTTGGGCGCGCTTGCTGTTAACCCAGTCTTGCCCGTAACCAGCCGCTCAGGGCATCGACCAGCAGCACCATTGCCAACATCGCGATGATGACGCTGGAGGCTTTGGATTGCTGGAACAGACTCAGGGTCACGTGCAGCATCTGCCCAAGGCCGCCGGCGCCAACAAAGCCCAGCACCGCTGCCATGCGGATGTTGTTTTCCCAGCGATACAGGGTGTAAGACAGCCATTGTGGCAACACGCCCGGTAGCGTTCCGTAAAGAAACGCGGCGATGCGACCGGCACCCGCCTCGCGCAGTGCGGTAGCCGGTGCGGTAGGCGTGTTTTCCAGCGCTTCGGCGAACAGTCTGCCAAGCACGCCGGTGGTGTGCAGCGCCAATGCCAGCGTTCCAGCGAAGGGGCCGAGCCCCGCAGCCAACACCATTAATGCCGCCCAGACCAGTTCCGGCACCGATCGCAGCGCATTAAGCAGCAGCCGACAGGCGCTGCGGGCAACGGCGCCCATGCGCCCGGCAGCCAACAGGCTGAGGATCGCGCCAAACACGGCTGCCAGCAGCGTGCCGATCGCCGAGATGGCGAGAGTTTCCAGTGCGCCTTGCCACAGCTTTGCCAGCCACGCCGGGGTGGTGTTGGGCGGGAAGAATGCGGCCACATACCGCGCCATCTGTTCACGACCGTCAGCGGTAACCAGAGAACTGAAGTCCAGCTGCAGCCAGATAAACGAGGCGGCAACAGCGCCGCAGAGCAACGTCAGCGTCAGCAGGTTGGTCAGCGAGCGTTTCATGCCAGCCTCCGGCGCAGGTAGAGGCTGATCTGGTCAGCCACCAGCACCAACAGCAGGAAGGTCAGCAGGATACTGACCACCTCGCCGCCGGCGAACATGCGGATCGACAGATCGATCATCTGCCCCAGCCCACCGGCGCCGACAAAGCCCATCACCACAGAAGCGCGCACGGCGCACTCCCAGCGGTACAGGCTGTAGGACGTCAGCTCCTGTGCCGCGCTGGGCAGCAGACCATAAAAGAACGCCGCGGTGCGTGAGCTGCCGCTTTGCAGCAGTGCCCGGGCCGGCGCCTGATCAACGGACTCGAGAATCTCGGCGTAGACCTTGCCGAGCATGCCGCTGTAAGTAATGGCAATCGCCAGTACCCCGGCGGTCGGGCCGAGCCCTACGGCGCGCACGAACAGCAGCGCCCAGACAATTTCCGGAATACTGCGCAGGACAATCAGTAGCAGGCGTACCGGATAGCGCAGCGCGCGTCCCAGCCAGCCGGTGCGGCCGCTCAACAAGCCGGACACCGACAGCGCGCGGGTGGCAATCAGGCTGGCGGGAATCGCCAACAGCAACGCCAGCGCCATGCCCGCGGTTGCCATCGCCAGCGTCTCCAGCGTAGCGCGGGCCAGCAGCTGGAGAAACGCCGCGTCGGTTGCCGGCGGCCAGAAGCCACTGAGAAAGCGGCCCATGGTCTCCAGGCTCTGACTGTTGAACAGCGTCTGCGGACGGAACTCGGTTAACTGCAGGCCAGGCCAGAGCAGCAGTAAAAGCACCGCAGTCAGCAGCGCGCGGGGCAGGGCGGCAGGGTCGCGGGCGCGCCAGTGGGCAGAATCTGTGGTCACAGGCAGCGAACCGGGCGAGCGGTTTCGTGGCTGACAGGCTTTGCTGCGTTTGCTGCCAGGGTATCGTTGGCGTAGAGCGCGGCAAGGTCCTGCTCGCTGACGTCACAGGCTGCTTTATCGAACAGCACCTGGCCAGCGCGCAGGCCGACAATGCGCGGGAAGTGTTTTAGCGCCAGGTCTACCGCATGCAGGCTTGCCACTAAAGGCAGGCGACGCTCACGGGCGACCTCGCCAAGCAGTGTCAGGGTGTGATCGGCCAGCACCGGGTCCATCGCCGAAACCGGTTCGTCGGCCAGTAGCAAGTCGGGGCGTTGATACAGCGTACGGGCGATGCCGACGCGCTGCTGCTGTCCGCCAGAGAGCTGGTCGCAGCGCTCGAACAGGCGCTCGGCCAGATCCAGTCGAGCCAGTTCCTGACGGGCGCCCGGGATATCCAACGGATAGCACAGCGAGACCAATGCGCGCAGCAGAGACCATTGACCCAAGCGGCCGGCTAGCACCGCAGTAACCACCCGTTGGCGTGGCGGTAGAGGAGGGCTTTGGTGGATCAGGCCGATGCGGCTGCGCAGGCGTCGCAGTGCACTGCCGCGCAGCTGTGCGGGGCGTTGTTCGAGCAGGCTCAGCTCGCCGCTGCTGGGCATCAGACTGGTAGCCAGCAGGCGCAGCAAGGTGGTCTTGCCGGCGCCGGACGGGCCAATAATGGCGACCTGTTCGCCCTGGTTTAGCGTCAGGTCAACTGCGTGCAGTGCGGCTTGCCCGTTGGGGTGGGTATAGCCCACCCCGGACAGGCGAATGCTCACTCCAGCAGGCCTGCTGCGCGAGCGGCTTCTTCAATGCCTACGTAGTTCTCGGCGCTGGTCGGTACGAAGCGTGAGGCACGTTGCAGGTCGAGAATCGCCTTGTGCGCCGGGTTGGCCGGATCCAGAGCCAGGAAGGCGGCGCGGATGCGCTCAACCAGCTCGGGTTCCAGGTCGCCGCGTACGGTCCAGTTGTAGTCGTAGTAGGTCGGCGTGGTGGTGTAGACGTGCACCTTGCTGGTGTCGACCTTGTTCTGCTCCAGCAGTTTTTCCCAGACCGAAGAGTTCAGCACGCCAGCATCCACCTTGCCGGATTCGACCCAGGCAACGGTAGCGTCATGGGCGCCGGAGAAACCAACGCGGCTGAAGAAGGTATCCGCGTCGATACCGTCCTGTTGCAGGAAGTAGCGCGGCATCAGGTGACCGGACGTGGAAGAAACAGAGCCAAAGGCAAAGCTCTTGCCGTTCAGATCAGCATGGCTATGCACGTTCGGGTCGGCAGTAATAAAGGTGCTGGTGAAGACTTCATCCTGCTCGCGCTGGACCAGCGGGATGGCGTTGCCGGTGCGCAGCTTGGCCTGAACGAAGGTGAAACCACCCAGCCAGGCCATATCCAGACGCTTGGAGCCCAGGGCTTCAACAACACCCGCGTAGTCGGAGACCGGCTGGAAAACGACTGGAATACCCAGTTGCTCCTGCAGGTAGTGGCCGAGTGGCTCGAACTTGCGCAGCAGCTCGGTAGGGGCTTCATCAGGAATGGCAGAAACGCGCAGCTCAGTGGTTTCAGCATGAGCGGCAGCACTAAACAGGGATGCAACGGACAGGCACAGACCTGCCAGCAGCGCGACGGGGCGACGGCGTGAAGACATGATTTTCTCCGGTTCAATAGCGGATTACTCGCGCCGGACGTTGCTGGCCCGGCGCGGCGTGTGCGCAGTGTAGTGAAAAAATGCGACGAGGCGAAGCGCTATGGCGCGGTCATCCCATTTTGCCGGCCATCCATTACACTGCGGGTTTTGTGCGGAGTCTCATTATGCCCTGGTCCCTGGCCGCCAACCTGTCGATGCTGTTTTCCGAGCTGCCGCTGCTTGAGCGCCTGGAGGCTGCCCATGCGGCGGGGTTCGATGGCGTGGAAGTTCAGTTTCCCTATGAGCTGGCGGCTGAGCGGCTCAGCGCCGAGCTGCAACGGCTAGCCTTGCCGCTGGTACTGATCAATGTGCCAGCAGGTGACCTGATGCAGGGTGGTGCGGGTCTGGCCGCGGTGCCAGCGCGGCGCGGCGAGTTCGCTGCTGCGTTGGAGCAGGCGCTGGCCTACGCCGAGGTTGTGCGCCCGCAGCGCGTTAATGTGCTGCCGGGGCGCCTTGCCGATGGGGTTGAGCGGGAAGCCGCGCAGGCCTGTCTGGCAGACAACCTGCGCTTGGCGGCGGATCGGTTTGCTGAACTAGGCATTGGCGTGTGCTGTGAGGCGATCAACCGGCTGGATATGCCGGGCTTTCTGATCGCCAGCTCCCGTGAACTACGCACGCTGCTGGCGCAGGTGGATCACCCTAACCTGTCCGCGCAGCTTGATCTATTCCATATGGTACGGATGGGCGAGGCGCTGCCGGAATCGATCGAACGGCTGGCTGGACGCATCGGTCATGTGCAGTTTGCCGATGCGCCGGGACGTGGCGCGCCGGGCAGCGGGGGTATTGATTTTGCCGCTGCCATGCAGGCACTGGCGCAGGTCGACTACCAAGGTTGGCTGGCCGCCGAATACCGCCCGACGGAGGATGACACCCTGAGCTGGCTGCAGGGCTGGCGAGCGGCCGGCTGGGTCGGCTGATCAGACCCCGGGGCCGCAGCGCACCTCGCTGGCTCTGGCGAGCAGGTTGCCGCTCTGGTCATACAGCCATCCGGCTGGACGCCAGCCGCGGCGGGCCAATGCAAAGCGGTAGTGCTGCCCACCCTCAAATGCATGGCTGACGGCCATGATGCAGGTGCGTCTGCCGCTGCTGAACACGCCTTGCACCGAGCCGCCGGTTGGAATTTCGAACTCGTAGCGTACCTGCAGCTCGTGCGGGCCAGCGCTGAGGTCATCAAAACGCAGGTGCCACTGCGGTGTGCCGTCCAGGCGGTAGGCGCGCACCGTGCTGCCTACGTCCCCGTCCAGTTCAACCCGTGCCTGACTTTCCGTCAGCGGCGGCAGGGGCGTTTGCGCGCAGGCGCCGAGCAGCACGGCGGAGGTCAATAGTACGTAGCGGATCATGGGGACTCCGCCTTCAGGGAGGTAGGGCTCTCATCCATGCGCAGTGCCCGTTCGATATCGAGACCGATGATCAACACGCCAATGGTGGCGTCGCTTTGCGGGTCGCCGATACGGGTACCGACATGCACCTGAAAGCGGCGGGTGGACTGGTCGTAAGTCAGGGTGCTCATATACGGCTGCTCTGAAAAGAACGGTTCGGTGAACTTGGTTTCGTCGCCTTGCCAGTAATCGGTCGTGGGCTCGCTGATCGCCACGTTCAAGCCGTGCTGATCGGTGACGATGAGCTCGCTGACGATGCCATCCAGCTGCGCCTGTTGCTCACGCAACCAGTCTGCCAGCGGGTTCTGGAGTACGCGGCTGGTCAGTTCGCGCTGGTCTTTGGGCAGGCGCTGTTCGTCCAGCCACTGTTGGTCCAGTTGGTGAATCTGCTGGATGGATACGGCCTTATTCTGCGCGTTCTGCGCTTTGACTGCGGCAATCAGACCAGGATCGTTGCGCCAATGCTCGAACAGGTGGTCGTGCATCTGTTGCAGTTGCTGGCGTTCGTCGGCCCGCAGCACGCCGTACTCAGGGAGGCAATTGAACACATGCGTGTTAAACAGCTCAAGAAACTCGGGGTTGGCTCCGAGGTAGCGGTTCGAGAAGTAGACGCCGAGCGTCGTGTATTGCAGAAAATGTGCGAAGCGCGGGCGCAGGGTAGTAGGTTGGCGTGTCAGTTCGATACGCAAGGTTTGTTGGTCTGCCAGAAAGGCATCGATGCGCCCGCGTTGCAGCATTTGCAGTAATTGGCCAGTGCCACTGACCAGCGGATCGACACGGTAGTTATGCAAGCTCAGCCATTCGACTTCGT
This sequence comes from Halopseudomonas sp., assembly GCF_038130085.1. Classification (NCBI taxonomy): domain Bacteria; kingdom Pseudomonadati; phylum Pseudomonadota; class Gammaproteobacteria; order Pseudomonadales; family Pseudomonadaceae; genus Halopseudomonas; species Halopseudomonas sp. The sequence goes on from NZ_JAYPMU010000006.1 coordinate 88,746, forward strand.
TACTGCCGCGAATTCCGGCGACTTGCAGGCCCGAGCCCTGACCGTTGCTGGATGGGCGGGTAGCGCTGTTGCTGAACCAGTACCACTTCTCAAGCGCCAGCGGCGCCGAGAGGGTGGCAAAGCGGCTTGCGCGACTCATCCGGGTGGCGGAAAAAAAACCTTCGGCTTTGCCGTCTGCGACGTCCTGCACGGCTCGTTCCCACGGCAGCACACGAATCTCGTAATCGACCTGCATGGCGTCGAAGATACAGGCCAGCGCCTTGACCGAACTGCCGGTCAGGCGATCGCCTTCACGTACCTGGTAGGGCGGGAAGATATCGGTGTTCAGGCGAATGGTCTGCGCGTGGCCTGTGCAGGACAGCAGGAGCAGCAGTGGCAGCAGCAACACACGTGGCATCAATGGCGGTTCCTGTCGGATTCTAGGCTAACTATAGGCTACATCCGTGGGTTTATCGGCGAACGGAAACATTTCGATAAGTCCGGTTGCTGCTGACTGATCAAGCAGACCGATAGCGCTGGTGGCGCCGCTGAGACAGGCGCATGCTATTCACTCTATTTATTGTCAGCAAGACTGCGCATAAGTAACGCAGCGTATTTCAAGAGGAGACATCGCATGCAGGACCTTCAGGGCAAAGTGGCAGTAATCACCGGTGGCGGCAGTGGCCTGGGCCGCGAACTGGCGCTGTGCTGCGCCGCACGCGGCATGAAGCTGGTGTTGGGCGATGTGGACGAGCGCGGTATGCAGGAAACGCTGCGCCTGGTCGAAGAAGCTGCGCCGGGCACCGAATCCGCCACCATGCGTCTGGATGTCTCCAAGCTGGAACAGGTACAGGCGCTGGCCGATCTGTGCAAATCACGCTTTGGTGGCGCGCACCTGCTGTTCAACAATGCTGGCGTCAGCGTTGGTGGGGCAGCCTGGGAAAACACTGTCGATGACTGGGAATGGGTCATGGGCGTTAACCTGTATGGCGTAGTCTGGGGCGTCAAGGTGTTTACCCCGATCATGCTGGAACAAGGTGAAGGTCATATCGTCAACACCGCGTCTGCGGCGGGTTGGGTGAACGGCCCGAACATGTCGGTTTACAACGTAACCAAGCATTCGGTTGTTGCGCTGTCAGAAACGCTGGCGCTGGACCTGCGCGACGTAGGTGCCAACATCGGCGTTACCTGCCTGTGCCCGGCGTTCTTCCCCACGGGAATCTCCGAGTCCGAACGCAACCGTCCGGCCGATAAGGCCGACACCGTCGCCCTCAGCGAAACGGCGCTCAAGCGCTCCGAAATGACCAAGGCCGCGGTCGCCAAGGGCAAGATTCAGGCGTCGGACGTAGCGGAAATGACCGTCAAGGCGGTTGAGGCTGATCAGTTCTACGTATTCCCGCATCGCAAGATCAAGCAACTGATTGCTCTGCGCGCGCAGGCAGCGGACAACGAGCAGACTGTGTTCGACTCGATGAATCCGTAAAGCCTCGGGCGCGCCACGTCCAGGCCTCACGCGGGGCCTGGGCAGGGTGCGTTGACCACCCCACCTCGCGGACGCGACATGTCGCGTCCCTGCGGCGGCAGGGCAGGTGGTTTCCGGGAAGGTCGAGCTCCCGCTCGACCAGCAGGCAGGGATGCAACGACGTGGCCGAGTTGGAACTCGGCCTTCCCGGCGTTCAGCCAGCCAACGCCAGCTTCTGCCTGCTGACTCGCGCTGGCTCCCCTAACACAAACCCTTCCACCGCCGCACGGGTATCCTGCAGCGCGGTCTTGTGCTCCATCTCCAAAAAATGCCCGGTATGCGCGATGCTGACAAAGCGCGCATTGGTCGCCAACTCCCCGAAGCAGCGTGCGTCCTCCGCGCTGGTGTACTTGTCCCAGGCGCCATTGACGAACAGCAGCGGAATATCGATGTTGCGCACGCAGCTCATGTATTGCCCAGCATCCAGCTCCAGCACCTGACGAATATGGAACAGCATCTGGCTGTACTCGTGTTCATCCAGGCTGCTGACGTGGCGAAAGTTGCAGCGCTTGTACAGTGAGGGCAGATACTCACCGATGGTGTCGTTGATCAGCATGGCAACCGCCTGCCGGTCGCAGGCCGCCAGATGCGTCTTGCCACGGCTCAGATAGTCCTGCATGTGCGGGTTCAGGATGGGTGAGAACGAGGTAATCACCGCACGTTGAATGCGCGATGGCCGCTGCGCCAGTGCCAGCATCGTCGCCACGCCACCCCACGAGAACGACAGCATCTGGTCGGCACGAAAGTGCTCGATCAGATCCAGCAGAATCAGCGCCTCGTCTTCCTTGCCGATCAGCGGCATGGACGGATTGTATGCGCGCGAGTGACCGCTGTACGGCTGATCGAACAACACCACGTTGCACAGTGGCTGCAGGTAACGCAGGGTCTGGCCGAAGGAAGCGCTGGTCGCCAGTGAGCCGTTGACCAGAATGATGGTCGTGTCGCTGGCGGGGTTGGGGTAGAACCAGGTGTGCACCTTCAAATCACGGTGCACGCGAATAACAGCTTTCTCAGCGTACATGGGCACCTCGATATCAGTGGGGTTGCCGACGCAGGGCGCCAGCGGGTTGCCCACAGCTAACCCCAGCCAGATGACAGGGGCGTTGCATCGGGGTGCCGTCTGTCCGTGTTCATCAGGGTGTCATCTGCTGGTGATTTGACGCCGCGCTAAAGTTTTCTCTTGTGGTGCCGAAATGGTGGCATGGGGAGGGTGCGCCAGCTAATAAGCAAGGCTGGCGATACCATCATTTTGTAGTCGGTCTTCACTGAGAGTCATGCCATGGCCTTGACCGTCAATACCAATGTCGCGTCGCTGAACGCGCAGCGCAATTTGGGCAGTTCATCCAGCAGCCTGCAAACGTCGCTTGAGCGGCTGTCGTCTGGCTCGCGGATTAACAGCGCGAAAGACGATGCAGCCGGCCTGCAGATATCCAATCGGCTGACCAGTCAGATTCGCGGCCTTGGCGTGGCGGTCAAAAACGCCAACGACGGCATCTCGCTGGCGCAGACCGCCGAAGGTGCCCTGCAGGAATCCACCAGCATTCTGCAGCGCATGCGCGATCTGGCGCTGCAGGCGGCCAACGGCGGCAATGGCGACTCTGAGCGCAAGGCGCTGAACGATGAAATGGTGCAGCTGAAAAACGAGCTGGATCGGATATCCACGACGACCAAGTTCGGCAGCAAATCGCTGTTCGACGGCAGCTTCTCGGAAAATATTCAGGTCGGCGCTCAGGCGAACGAAACCATCAGTGTCAAGATCGACAGCTTCCGCACCACCGATCTGGGCACCAAGGGCTCGCGTGATGCCACTGCTGCGTCGTTGGTGGCGGGGAGTGCGCCGGCGAGTTTGACTGTGGGTGCAGGTGGCGCGTCGACGGCGGCATCGGTGCAGGGTGTGGGGGTGGCTCAGACCAACTTCAGTACTACTGCGGTGGAGGTTGTTGGTACGGAGGATCTGAGTGGGGGGGGGGTGATTGATATTTCTAACTTCAACTTCAACTCAGACGTGACCACTACTGCCACCGGTTCGGTTATTCGGGATGTTGACTTCACCTATGGATCGTTTAGTAGCGTTTCGGATTTGGTAGACGACTTCAACCAGCAAATCACGACTAATTATGGTGCTGATCCAGGCGGTAACTTAATTGAGGCGTTTGATGACGGTAACGGGCATTTTGGTGTTCGGTTACTCAATCCAGATGCTGGTGCTGATTTGCTTATCTCCCAAAACTTTGCAGCGTTTGCTGGATTACCGACCAGCATAATTTCCCCCGCAGATCAGTCCAGTAGTCTATCCATTGACTTAGGCGGCACCTCACAAACTATCACGCTAGATCAGCAATACGCCGACGCCGCAACCATGGCGAACGCAATCCAGACTCAGATTAATGGCGGCAGCCTGAATGGTCTGGTTACCGTATCTGAATCCGGTGGCGTGCTTAGCCTGCAGCAGACGGGGAACTTGGGTGGTGAAACGCTGGCTGTAACGGGTGCTGCTGCCGATGCGGTATTTGGCGCTGGTCGTACGGAAACCCCCGGCACGGGTGGTAGCGTCGGTGGCTTTACGCTGGCGCTTGGCACCGGCACGGCGCAGACCATCAATATCGATCAGGCCAACTACACCACGCTGGAATCGCTGGCAGACAATATCAACCAGCAGATCGCCAACAACGCGACCCTGGTGGGTGAGGTGCGCGCCACGGTCAGCGAGGGCAAACTGCAGTTTGTCACCACCGACAAAGGTACCGACGCAACCATTACTCTGGGCGCGTTGGCTGGCAACAGTGGTTTGACCGACCTCGGCTTTACCGATGGCGCAACCGCCAGCGGTTTGGACGAAGGAGCGCGTGATACTTCCGTGGAGCAGCTGGATATCACCACGGCAGCGGGCGCTCAAGCGGCGATCAGCACAATCGACGCGGCGCTGAGTGAAATCGACGTTACCCGCGCCTCGCTTGGTGCTATTCAGAACCGCTTCGATTCGACCATCAGCAACCTGCAGAACGTCGCCGAGAACGCCTCCGCCGCCCGCGGTCGGATTCAGGATACGGACTACGCCGCAGAAACCGCCAATCTGACCAAGAACCAGATCCTGCAGCAGGCCGGCACGGCGATTCTCGCCCAGGCCAATCAGCTGCCGCAGGCGGTGCTCAGTTTGCTTGGCTAAAGCGTTCACGTGCTGTACTGACAAACCCCGTTCGTGGTCGAACGGGGTTTTGTTTTTTTATGCCCTGCGAATCCGGTGTGCGGTTGCGGGAGGGCCGAGTTCCAACTCGGCCACGTCGTTGCATCCAGGCTAGCTGGTCGAGCGGGAGCTCGACCTTCCCGTTCGTCCTGCCCGACCAGCGGTCATGCTTTTGCGCTAATCAGGGCTAAAGATCGGGGTGGTTCGAACGATATAGGTAACAGCTTTGATGCAGTTGTGGCGCTGGGTTTTTGACAGTGGCCAGCAGGAAGACGCCGAGGTGGCCTAAGTCATTGATGGCAAATCAGAAAAAAAGATTGCAAAAAAGGCTAAAGGTCGCCCGGAAGGCGCCGATACAGTAATCGAATGCGAACTCAATGGGTGCCTGGGCAAAGCCGGCCCGAGGGTCGCAAGCTCAGGCAAACATCACTAGGTCGAGGTACTTATCATGGCTCTTACAGTCAACACGAACGTAGCTTCCCTGAACGCCCAGCGTAACCTGGGTTCTTCCTCCAGCAGTCTGGCTACTTCCCTGGAGCGTCTGTCCTCCGGTTCGCGCATCAACAGCGCCAAAGACGACGCCGCAGGTCTGCAGATCTCCAACCGTCTGACCAGCCAGATCAACGGTCTGAACGTTGCCGTCAAGAACGCCAACGACGGTATCTCCCTGGCACAGACCGCTGAAGGCGCTCTGCAGGAGTCCACCAACATTCTGCAGCGTATGCGTGACTTGGCTCTGCAGGCTGCCAACGGCGGTAACGGCGACTCCGAGCGTAAGGCTCTGAACGACGAAGTCGTACAGCTGAAGAACGAACTGGACCGTATCTCCACTACCACCAAGTTCGGCAGCAAGTCGCTGTTCGACGGTAGCTTCGCCGAGAACATCCAGGTTGGCGCACAAGCCAACGAAACCATCAGCGTCAAGATCGGCAGCTTCCGTACTACCGATCTGGGCACCACTGCCAGCCGTGACGCCACCAAGGCATCTCTGACTGCCGGTGCTGAGCCGACTTCGCTGACTATCTCTACTGGTTCTGCGGGCTCTGCACAGGTTGACGGTACTGCTTCCACTTATGCAGGCGCTGCTCCGGCTCGTTTGGACTTTGACGATAGCAACGGTGACTCTTCCGACGCTAACGCTACGTTCTCGATCTCCTTCAATGGCAATACTGAGAACGTCACACTGTCTGGTGTTTACGCAGATAACGCTGCACTCGCTGGGGCAATCAACACCGCTTTGAGCGGCACAACATTGGACGGTCTGGTTACAGCAAGTGATAACGGCACTGGTGTTACCCTGACAGAGGTCGACGCCACGAACCTGTTCAGCGGTCAAGCGGTTACTGTCGGCGGCGCAGATGCAGCGGTAGTGTTTGGTGCTGGTTCTGGATCGACTGGTACTGCAGGTACACCGGCTGTTCCGGCTGTTGTCGGTAACGACCAGTTCGACATCGCTGTAAACGGTGGCACTGCTTCCACCATCACTATCGATGCTGGCACTTACACCACTCTGGAATCGCTGGCTGACAACATCAACCAGAAGATTGCGGCTGACAGCGGTCTGGCCGGTGAAGTTCGCGCCACCGTAAGTGAAGGCAAGCTGGAGTTCGTGACCACCGATACTGGTTCTGCAGCGGACATCACCATCACTGATACCACTGGTAACGTTGGTGGCGTAGCTAACCTGGGCTTCACCACTGGTGACACTGCTGCCGGTGTTGACGAAGGCGCACAGGCTGCCAACTCGGTAGAGAAGATTGACATCACTACCGTTGACGGTGCTCAGAGCGCGATCGCTACCATCGACGCGGCCCTGAAGGAAGTGGACGTGACTCGTGCCTCCCTCGGTGCGATCCAAAACCGCTTTGACTCCACCATCAGCAACCTGCAGAACGTTTCCGAGAACGCCTCCGCTGCCCGCGGTCGTATCCAGGACACCGACTACGCTGCTGAAACTGCAAACCTGACCAAGAACCAGATCCTGCAACAGGCAGGTACTGCGATCCTGGCCCAGGCCAACCAGCTGCCTCAGGCGGTTCTGAGCCTCTTGGGCTAAGAAACGATCAGGGGTAAACTGCGGGGGGAGGGCATTGGCCTTCTCCCCGCTTTGTCCGTTGCGAGGTAAGCACCATGGATATGGGTGTTATCAAACCGTTTGAAGTGACCCGTCCTGCCAACAGCGCAGCTGCGGTGGAAGCGGGTGCTGGCGCGAGCCAGGTTAAGCAGATGGATGCTGCACAGAATCGTTCTTCCTCATCCGAGCCGGTGGCTACCCAGACCCGTTCTGCGGTCGGTCAGTCGCCCGAAGCCGAGCGCGAGAAATTGCAGGCGGCGGTGTCGGATATCCAGGGTTTTGTCCAGTCGGTACGCCGTGATATCAACTTCAATCTTGATGAAGACAGTGGCCGGGTGGTGATCAATGTAACCGAGGCAACCAGTGGCGATGTGATTCGCCAGATTCCCTCGGAAGAAGCGTTGCGGTTGGCAGAGAACCTGTCGGAAATTCGCAGCGTGCTGTTCGAAGCAGAGGCCTGACTCTGCTTGCCGGTTTTGCTGGCACGCAACTTGCCTGATAGACCGGAACATTCTTTTCGGCAGGCGACTCGTCAAAAAACGGTCGCGAGGTAAGTACTATGGCTATTACCGGTATTGGCTCCGGCCTCGACATCAGCTCCATCGTTAGCGCATTGGTGAACGCCGATGGCGCGCCCAAGACGGCGCAGCTGAATCGGCTTGAGACGGCAACGACGGAGAAGTTCACCGCGCTCGGATCCTTCCGTAGTGCGTTGTCGACTTTCCAGGCTACCCTCAAGAACCTCAGTACCGCTGAAACCTACGAGAAGCGCACCGCGACCAGTGGCGATTCCAGCCTGTTCTCCGTCAAAGCAGAGTCTACGGCAGGTACCGGCAACTACAGCGTGCAGGTGTTTAACCTGGCGCAGACCAGCAAGGTTGCCCTGCAGGGTGTAGACGACCCGGCGGCTGCCGTCGGTACCGGCAGTATGACTATCTCTGCTGGCGACAAATCCTTCAGTATCGATATCAACGACGGCAACAGCAGCCTCACCGGCATTCGCGATGCGATCAATGCTGCAGGGCAAGACAGCGGCATCAGCGCCACCATTGTGACCGACCCCAGCGGCGCAGCCGGCTCGCGTCTGGTTCTCAGTTCGACCACATCAGGCACTGGCAACGACATCACCGTGGATGTGACTACCGACGGCGATGACACTGGCGACCTGAGTGTGCTCGCCTTCACGCCACCTGCAACTACTGACTTTGAACCAACAGTGCCTGCTGACCCGCGCGAGGCGAAAGTTATTTCCTATGCGCGTGACGCCAGCGTCGCCATCGATGGCATCACTATTTCCAGTGACAGCAACACCATCGAGGATGCCATCGACGGTGTGACCATCACCCTGAAGAAAGCGCAAAGCCAGGAAGATCTGGATGCCGCGACGACCGTCAGTTTGACGGTTGGCGCCGATAAGGCGGGCGTCAAGAAATCGCTGCAGTCGTTTGTTGATGCCTATAACAACATGATGTCGACCATCAATTCGCTTACTTCGGTAACCGAAGTGGGTGGGGATGATGGTCAGCCGCTGGCTGCCGCTCTGGTCGGGGATGCCTCTGTACGCTCGGTACTGTCCGGGTTGCGTAACGAGATGTCGGCTGCGGGCGAGGGTAGTATTCGCATCCTGGCGGATCTGGGTATTCGCACCGAGCGTGACGGCACCCTGAGTCTGGATGCGGAGGCGCTGGATACCGCGCTGACCGATAACTATGACGCACTGAGCAATTTCCTGGCTGGCGACGACGGCCTGATGATGCGCCTCAACAACAAGATTGACCCGTACGCCAAATCGGGCGGGATCATCGAGACTCGTAACAACTCGCTGCAAAACACCCTGTCGTCTATCGACGATCAGCGTGAGCGGCTCAATACCCGACTTGTGAATCTCGAATCGCGCCTGCTGGCGCAATTCAACGCAATGGACGCGCTGGTGGCGAATCTGTCGAGCACCAGTACTTATCTGGAAGGCCAGCTGGCGAACCTGCCTGGCGTAGTGAAGGAGTCGTAAGCTGATGGCAAACCCCATTGATACCTATAAGCAGGTCAAGGTTTCCCAGGAAGTATCACAGTACCGCGCGGTGCAATTGCTGCTGGCAGGTGCCATTGAGCGCTTGAAGCTGGCGCGCCACGCGCAATCGATCGGCAATCCGGAGCGTCGCGGCGTCGCGGTCAGCAGCACGCTCAGCATCATCGGCGCGTTGCAGGCATCGCTGGACAAGGACATGGGTGGCGAGATTGCCGAAAACCTGGACGCCCTTTATGACTATATGACCCGCAAGCTCGCTGGTGTGGCGCTCGACGATACGCCGCGCTCACTGGATGAAGTGTTGCAGTTGCTGGGTGAGATCAAAGAAGCATGGGACGCCATCGAGCCTGCCTGATTTATGGCGATTGATGCCACGCGTACCCGAAAGACCGGCCCCAATGGGTCGGTTTTTTTATGTAAAAGGCGCTTCAGCTTTCTGCTTGCTAGCCGATAAAGGGGCATGTGCCACAGCAACGCAGGATTTTGCAGATGAACGCCTACGCAGCAATGAAGCAGTACCAGACCGTCAACGTCAACGCGCAGGTCAGCGAAGCTGATCCGCACCGCTTGATTCAGATGCTGATGGAAGGTGGGCTGCAGCGTATTGCCCAGGCCAAGGGTGCCATGCAGCATGGTAACGTTGCGCTCAAGGGCGAACGGATCGGCAAGGCGCTGGGGATTATCGGTGGTCTGCGCGAGGCGCTGAATGCCGATAAAGGCGGAGAGCTGGCGCTCAACCTTGATCGACTTTATGCTTTCATGCAGGATCGTCTGACGCAGGCCAACCTGCAGAACGATGTCAGCATGTTGGATGAGGTGGCCGAACTGCTGCGCGAAGTCAAAGCCGGCTGGGACGGTATCCGCCAATCGTGAGGGTGCAAGCATGGCCAATGCCGTGGAAAAACTGCAGGAAACACACGCGTCGCTGATCGCGGCCGTCCATGCTGGTGACTGGCAACAGGTTGGTGAGCTGGATAAGGCCTGCCGCGAGCAGGTGCGCGTGGCGATGGAAGATCCGACCCGGGATGACCTTCAGGTCGCGTCCATCCTGGAAGAGCTGAGCGAGACCTATCGCGAGGTTGTAGCACTCTGTCAGGCCGTACAGGGCAAGTTGGCTGAAGAGCTGCAGGGACTGCAGCGCAGCCGTCAGGGGGCGAAGGTGTATCAGATGTTCCGCTAGGGCATTTGACTGCGAGTTTGGTGCCGATAAAGGCGCGCCAAGTATTTGACTCGATAGTCGTTTCTGACTACATTAACCGACCATAACAGAGTGTGGCGCAGCGCCATCATGACGCTGCGTACAGCTCAAGCCCGCTGATAGGAATAGCGTCCCCTCTATGCTGCCAAACAGTCATATCCTGCTGATTGATGATTCTGCTCAGAGCCGTCACGACCTGAGCGTCATTCTGGAGTTTCTCGGGGAAGACGCCATCATTGCCGACAGTGCCAATTGGCTGCAGGTTGCCACCGGTCAAGTCGAGTCGGCGAGCGAAATCAAATGCGTGATTCTTGGGCGCTGCGACCTTGATCAGGGGCTGCCAGCGCTGCTCGGGCAGCTCGACAAGTGGGACGAGAACCTGCCGGTGATCCTGCTTGATCCTGCTCAGTCTGCTAACTGGCCTGATCATCTGAAGCAGCGTCTGTTGGCGGTCATGGAGCCGCCGCTCAGTTACAACCATTTGCTCGACGCGCTGCACCGTGCGCAGGTTTACCGCGAGGTGTTTGAAGAAAACGCCAACCGTCAGCGGCAGCGCGAGCCCAATCTGTTTCGCAGCCTGGTGGGTACCAGCCGATCCATTCAGTCCGTGCGGCAGATGATGCAGCAGGTGGCTGATACTGAAGCGACGGTGCTTATTCTTGGTGAGTCCGGCACCGGTAAGGAAGTGGTAGCGCGTAACCTGCATTATCACTCGCGCCGTAAGGACGCTCCGTTCGTGCCCGTCAACTGCGGTGCGATTCCGGCAGAACTGCTGGAAAGTGAGCTGTTTGGCCATGAGAAGGGCGCGTTTACCGGCGCAATCACCAGCCGTGCCGGGCGCTTCGAGTTGGCACAGGGCGGCACCCTGTTCCTCGATGAGATCGGCGATATGCCGTTGCCGATGCAGGTGAAGCTGCTGCGTGTGTTGCAGGAGCGGACCTTTGAGCGGGTAGGCAGCAACAAGGTGCAAAGTGCCGATGTGCGCGTGATTGCGGCGACCCACAAGAATCTTGAACAAATGATTGAAGACGGCTCCTTCCGCGAGGACCTCTACTATCGTCTGAACGTGTTCCCCATCGATATGCCAGCCATGCGCGAGCGGATCGAAGACCTGCCGCTGCTGCTCAACGAGTTGATCACCCGTATGGAGACCGAGAAACGCGGCTCCATCCGTTTCAGCACCTCTGCCATTCTTTCGCTGTGTCAGCATGACTGGCCGGGCAACGTACGTGAATTGGCCAACCTGGTCGAGCGCATGGCAATCATGCACCCGCACGGCGTTATTGGTGTCGGCGAGCTGCCGCGCAAGTTCCGCTATGTGGAAGATGATCAGGATGATTTGCGTCAGTTGCGCGAGCCCGAGGATGAGCGCGGGGACGCGTTCAGCGGGTTGGTCGGCCTCGACAGTCCGGCGTTCTTGCCGCCGGAAGGTCTGGATCTCAAGGAGTATCTGGCTGGTCTCGAGCAAACGCTGATCCAGCAGGCGCTTGATGAGTGCGGTGGGGTGGTTGCGCGAGCGGCCGAGCGGTTGCGCATCCGCCGAACCACGCTGGTTGAGAAGATGCGAAAGTACGGCCTCAACCGTGGTGCTGATTCGTCAGAAGACTGACGCCTCTCGGAAAATATTTTTCCAACCCTTTGATTTTTAAGTAAATCAATATTTTGGCATAAGGTTTGCTTTTTATCCCCTGTGTGCTTCATGTATTCAGGGGATACCCCATGTCGGCCAATGTGCAACCCAATCAAAACCCGGTAGACCACCTCGACGATATCGTTCGCGAGGTGCTAGCGTCTGACCGCGCTGCTGACAGCGATCAGCTGCAGCAGGCGTTTGATCGCTTTCAGTCGATGTCTGCCCAGCTGGGTGCCTCTCATGCGCTATTGGAGCAGCAGGTTGTGTTGCTCAAGCGCCAGTTGGCCAACGCGCAGGCGCAACGGACTCGTGAGCTGGCCGAGAAGGCGAGGTTGGCGGGGCGCCTGCAGAACGTGCTGAATTTGCTGCCCGGCGGCGTCATCATCCTCGACGGTCGCGGTGTGGTGCGCGAGGCCAACCCTGCTGCCCGCGAATTGCTTGGTGAGCCGCTCGAAGGGCAGCTCTGGCGTGACCTGATTCAGCAGCGCTTTGCGCCACGCGAGGACGACTATCACGAGGTATCGCTGCGCAGCGGCCGTCGGGTATCGCTGGCAACACGCTCGCTGCAGGGCGAGCCCGGTCAGCTCATCCTGATTCAGGATCAGACCGAAACTCGGGCGCTGCAGTCCGAACTCGCGCGCAATGAACGTCTATCTGCGTTGGGGCGTATGGTTGCCTCGCTGGCGCATCAGATTCGCACTCCGCTGGCTTCGGCCTTGCTCTATGCCGAACACCTCAGCGATGCCAATTTGCCGGTCGAGCATCGCACCCGTTTCTCCAGCCGCCTGCATGGCCGCTTGCAGAGCATTGAACATCAAATTCGCGACATGCTGCAGTTCGCCAAAGGCGACCTGCCGATCAATGACCTTATGCCGGTCTCTATCTTCCTTGAGTGGTTGCAGGCTCAGGCAGAGAGCCTGATTACCTCGCGTGGCGGTCAGTGCCGCTGGGTCAACCTGCTGCCGCAGGACGCGATGCTGCGTTGCAATCGCGACACGCTGGTTGGCGCGGTCATTAATCTGATCGAGAACGCGTTGCAGGCTGGAATGCCTGCGCCACGCTTGAAAGTGGTCGCGCGGCTGATGGAAGGTCAGTTGAGCCTGAGTGTTGTTGATACCGGCCAGGGTATGACCGCGGAGCAGTTGGCCCACATTGGCGAGCCGTTCAATACCAGTAAGCCGCAGGGCACTGGCCTGGGCGTGACGGTCGTCAAGTCGGTGGTCAGGGCGCATGGCGGTGCTTTCCATCTGCACAGCAAGGCCGGTTGGGGCACCAGTGCCGAAATTCTGCTGCCGTTGCGGGCGTTGCCTGCCGCGAAGGAGCAAGCCGATGAGCAAGTCTGATATCCGCGTTCTGCTGGTCGAAGATGACGCTGCCCTCAGTGAGGCGCTGGCCGATACGCTGATGCTGGGTGGTTACAGCTGTGTGCAAGCCGCTGATGCCGAATCGGCGCTGGCCCTGCTGGGGCGTGAGCAGGTCAATATGGTGGTAAGTGACGTAAACATGCCGGGCATGGATGGCCACGCGTTACTGCGTACGTTGCGTGCCCAATACCCGCAGTTGCCGGTGTTGTTGATGACCGCCTACGGCACGGTGCAGCAGGCAGTCAGCGCGATGCGTGAGGGTGCTGCCGATTATCTGGTCAAGCCATTTGCGCCCAAGGCGCTGCTGGAGCTGATTGCCCAGCACGCCCAGGGACGTTTGAGTGCGGCGCCCGGCGATGGCCCGGTCGCGGTTGATCCCGGCAGTGTGCAACTGCTTGAGCTAGCCGCCCGGGTTGCGGCCAGCGACTCAACGGTGCTGATTTCAGGTGAGTCCGGTACCGGTAAGGAGGTGCTGGCGCGCTACATTCATCAGCAATCTCCCCGCGCCGAGCAGCCGTTCATTGCGATCAACTGCGCGGCTATCCCGGACAACATGCTTGAGGCGACGCTGTTCGGTCATGAAAAGGGCGCCTTCACTGGCGCGGTGGCCGCCCAGCCGGGCAAGTTTGAGCAGGCCAACGGCGGCACCCTGCTGCTGGACGAGATTTCCGAGATGCCCCTGGGGCTGCAGGCCAAGCTGCTGCGGGTGTTGCAGGAACGCGAAGTCGAACGGGTTGGTGGGCGCAAGCTGATCCAGCTGGATATCCGCATCATCGCCACCACCAACCGCGACTTGCCGGCGGAGGTGGCTGCTGGTCGATTCCGCGAGGATTTGTATTACCGGCTTGGCGTGTTCCCGCTGCAGTGGCGGGCGCTGCGCGAGCGACCGGCGGATATCCTGCCGATTGCCGAGCGTTTGTTGAGCAAGCATGCGGGCAAGATGAATATGGCGAGCGTCAGTTTTTCGCCGCAGGCCGTTCAGGCGTTGGAGGCGCACCCGTGGCCGGGTAACGTCCGTGAGCTGGATAATGCGCTGCAGCGGGCGCTGGTGCTGCAGGCGGGCGGTGTCATCCAGCCGTCAGACCTGTGCCTTGATTTGCAGGCTGGCACGGGCACGCCGGTGATGCGGACAGTGCCGGTGAGCGCGGAGGCGGAAACTGCGGTGTCTGGCGCCGTTGCTGAACCGGTGTTGCCGGGCAGCGGCTGTGACCTGGGTACCGGTGTGCGTCAGCGTGAGTTTCAGATGATCATCAATGTCTTGCGGGCCGAGCGTGGGCGTCGCAAGGAGGCCGCAGAACGGCTCGGCATCAGCCCGCGCACCTTGCGCTACAAGCTTGCGCAGATGCGTGACGCCGGTTTGGATGTCGAAGGCAGTCTGTTCGCCGGCATTTAATCGCACCTACTTCCATCTTCCCCATCAAGCGTCAGCTACTCGGCTGACGCTTGTCTCGGCGTTGCTGTTTGGCGGCAATTGCGCTGTTGGCATCATATTTGCTGAATACCCTGTAAAGCGACTGTAGCCGTCAAAAAACTGGACGGCCTGGAGGCAAGCGTGACTCAGGGTGTTGAATTCAATCGATTGATGCTGCAAATGCGCACCATGCAAATGGAGGCGATGGGCAAGCCGCAACCGGCCAAGCCAGCCGAGCCGAGCGTCAACGGTCCCGGCTTTGACGATCTGCTCAAGCAGGCAGTCGACCGCGTCAACGAACTGCAGAAGACTACCTCCGAATTGCAGTCCGGCTACGAGCGTGGTGTCGACGGCATCGACCTGACTGAGGTCATGATTGCGTCGCAAAAGTCGTCGGTTGCCTTTCAGGCGATGACGCAGGTGCGCAACAAGATGGTTGCGGCCTACGAAGACATCATGAAAATGCCTATCTAATCTCATTTGAGCCCGATCGCCTGAGGAAATGACAATGGATCCCGCCAGCAACACTCCGGCTACCCGTGACTCGCTTGCCGCTGACCGCAAGCCTTTGATGGGGCTGACCTTTCTGGAGAATCTGTCGCGTTTGCCAATGCTCCGTCAGTTCGGCCTGCTGGTCGGGTTGGCAGCCAGTGTGGCGATCGGCTTTGCAGTGGTGTTGTGGTCGCAGGAGCCCGAGTATCGCCCGCTTTATAACAGCATGGACGGCTTTGATGCGGGGCAGGTGGTTGATCTGCTGCAGCAGAGCCGGATTGACTACAAGGTAGAGCCTAACAGCGGCGCACTGCTGGTTCGCAGCGAGGATCTGGCCGATGCGCGCATGCGCCTCGCCAGCGCCGGTATCTCGCCAACCGACGGCAACGTCGGTTTCGAAATTCTCGACCGTGAGCAGGGCCTTGGCACCAGCCAGTTCATGGAAACCACCCGTTATCGCCGCGGCCTGGAAGGTGAGCTGGCACGGACCATTTCCAGCCTCTACAACGTCAAGGGCGCGCGCGTTCACATTGCCATTCCCCGTTCCACTGTCTTTGTCCGTGATGACCGCAAGCCGAGTGCGTCGGTCCTGCTGGAAATGTACGCTGGGCGCCGTTTGGAGCCTGCGCAGGTCATGGCGATTGTTAATCTGGTCGCCACCAGTGTCCCTGAGCTGGGCAAGGACGAAGTCACCGTCGTCGATCAGAACGGTAATCTGCTGTCGAATCAGAGTGAGTTGAACGAGCTGACCATTGCCGGTCGACAGTTCGATTACACCCGCCGTCTGGAAGACACCTATACCCGCCGGGTGCATAACATTCTGCAGCCAGTACTTGGCTCGGGCCGTTATAAGGCCGAGGTGTCGGCGGACGTAGATTTCAGTGCGGTCGAGTCAACTGCCGAGATGTTCAGCCCCGACGCGGCGCTGCGCAGTGAGCAAGTCGTCAGTGAGCAGCGTGCTGCCAACGCCGGCCCGCAAGGTGTGCCGGGCGCGCTGTCAAATCAGCCGCCGGGCGCCACTCAGGTGCCGGAGCAGGTTATTGACCCCGCGACCGGCCAGCCTGTTGCGGCGGCGGTGCCGCAGGACAAACGCGAGCAGGCGGTACGCAACTACGAGTTGGACCGTCAGATCAGTCATACCCGTCAGCAGCAAGGTCGCCTCAAGCGGCTGTCCGTCGCGGTCGTGGTGGACGATCCGGCGCAAGTTGATCCGCAGTCCGGTGAAGTGACCCGGACGCCGATCAGCGAGGCAGAAATGGCGCGCCTGACCCGCCTGGTGCAGGATGCGGTTGGTTACGATGCCAGCCGTGGTGACAGCGTCAGTGTGATTAACAGCCCGTTTGTACCGGAAACCGAACTGGAGCCGCTACCGGCTATCCCTTTCTGGGAACAACCCTGGTTCTGGGACGTTGCCAAGCAGATACTGGGTATTCTGTTTGTTCTGGTGCTGGTGTTCGCGGTACTGCGCCCGGCGCTGAAAAATCTGACGGTTGCCGGCAAAGGTGGCAGTGACGGTTATCCGGCACTGGCCGGTGGCGGGTATGATGGTATGGACGCAGCCCTGCGCGACGACCAGGTCAGCCTGTCTGGCCCGTCGTCCAATCCGGTACTGTTGCCGCCGCCGGGCGCCGGTTATGAACAGCAGCTCAATGCCATCAAGGGCCTGTTGGCAGAAGACCCGGGCCGAGTGGCACAAGTCGTGAAAGAGTGGATCAACGCCGATGAGTGAAGAAGCCAGCAAACGTCCGGCCAAAATGTCCAAACTGGATAAGGCGGCCATTTTCCTGCTCAGCCTCGGTGAGTCTGATGCTGCGGCGATTCTCAAGCACATGGGGCCCAAGGAAGTTCAACGGGTCGGCAGTGCGATGGCGGGGCTGCGCACGGTCCAGCGCGATCAAGTGCAGGAAGTCATGGGTGACTTCATCGAGGTGGTGGGCGAGCAGACGGGTCTCGGTGTTGGTGCTGACAGCTACATTCGCACCATGCTCACCCAGGCACTGGGTGAGGATAAGGCCAACAGCCTGGTTGACCGTATCCTGCTCGGTGGCAGCACCTCTGGCCTCGATAGCCTGAAGTGGATGGAGCCACGCGCAGTGGCGGATGTCATTCGCTTCGAGCATCCGCAGATTCAGGCCATCGTTGTGGCGTATCTGGATCCGGACATGGCGGCTGAGGTGGTCGGCTATTTCGATCACAAGGTACGTCTGGATATCCTGCTGCGCGTTGCGGCACTCAACACCGTGCAACCTTCTGCACTGAAAGAGCTGAACGAGATTCTGGAGAAGCAGTTCGCGGGCAACTCCAATACGTCGCGAGCAGCGATGGGTGGGGTCAAGCGCACGGCGGACATCATGAACTACCTCGAGTCCAGTACCGAGTCTCAGCTGATCGAGTCGATTCGCGAGATTGATGAAGACCTGTCCTCGAAGATCGAAGACCTGATGTTTGTCTTCGATAACCTGGCGGATGTCGACGATCGTGGTATCCAGGCTCTGCTGCGCGAGGTGTCGTCCGAGGTGTTGATTGTCGCGCTCAAGGGCGCCGACGAAGCGATCAAGGAAAAGATTTTCCGCAACATGTCCAAGCGTGCATCCGAGCTGCTGCAGGACGACCTCGAAGCCAAGGGACCGGTGCGTATCAGCGAAGTCGAGGCGGCCCAGAAGGAGATCCTGACGATTGCCCGTCGGATGGCCGACGCTGGCGAGATTGTGCTCGGTGGCAAAGGTGGCGAAGAGATGATCTGACCCTGTCAGCCGCTGCCCTGTGCAGTACGCGGTGGTATGCTGGCCGGGTTTTCCAAGCGGGGTAGGGTGTCATGTCGCAGGTCAAGAATGAGAGCGAGCTGTTGCGCAGCAGCGATGTGTCGGCGTTCAGTCGCTGGGATCTGCCGAGCTTTGACGCAGAGCCGCATCAGATCGCGCTGGAACGCGAGCCCGAGCAGCCGCCGGAGGATGCGCCGGAGCAACAGCTTGAAGAAGAGATCGAGCTGGAAACGGTCAAGCCTTTTACCGTTGAAGAGCTCGAACAGATTCGTGAGGAAGCCTACAACGAAGGCTTCGCCACCGGCGAGAAGGACGGTTTCCACGCTGGACAATTGAAGGCGCAACAGGAAGCCAAGGCAGTGTTGGCCAAGCGTACCGGCGAGCTGGACGCGCTGATGGCCCAACTGATGGCGCCGCTCAAACAGCAGGATGAGCAGATTGAAGACATGCTGCTGGTGCTGCTTGAGCAGATGCTGCGTGCGGTACTGCAGCGAGAGATGCAATCCGATCGTGATCAGGTCGTGGGCGTACTGCGCTCGGCCCTGAAGGCACTGCCGGTGGGTGCCGAGAACATCCGCATTTACCTAAACCCCCTCGACTTTGACAGCATCAAGGCGCTGCGCGAGCGCCATGATGAAAGCTGGCGCCTGCTCGAAGATGACCAGTTGATGCCGGGTGGCTGCCGAATCGAAACCGAGCACAGCCAGGTGGACGCGACACTGGAGACCCGGCTGCAACAATTGATTGAGCAGCTTTACGAGCAGCGCCGCGAGCAACGCACACACCCGCCCGCCGCGGATCTGGCTATTCCCGATAGTGCCGCGGAGCCGGAATGAACAAGCCCGAGCGCATCAGCTTTGCCCGTCGCTTGTCGGGCTACCAGCAGGCGTTGCAGCTGCCGTCCCAGCCGGTGGTCGAGGGGCGGCTGATTCGCATGGTCGGCCTGACCCTGGAAGCCGAGGGCTGCAAGGCGCCGGTCGGTAGCCGTTGCTTGGTTATCAGCGACACCCTGCAAGGTGAGAGTCAGATCGAAGCCGAGGTGATGGGCTTTGCCGGCAGCAAGATCTATCTGATGCCGGTGGATCGACTGGAAGGCCTGCAACCGGGTGCCCGAGTGGTGCCCTCGGCCGGTGGCGGCAAGCTGCCGATGGGGTTCTCCATGCTTGGCCGGGTGGTCGACGGCATTGGTCGTCCACTGGACGGCAAGGGCGGCTTCAAAGCCGAGGATTGGGTCGACATCAACGGGCCGACAATCAACCCGCTCAAGCGCCACCCGATTGAGGAAACGCTGGATGTCGGCATTCGCTCGATTAACAGCCTGTTGACGGTAGGCCGCGGCCAACGTCTCGGTTTGTTTGCCGGCAGTGGTGTGGGCAAGAGTATGTTGCTGGGCATGATGACGCGTTTCACTGACGCGGACATCACCATTGTCGGGCTGGTCGGTGAGCGGGGGCGCGAGGTCAAGGAATTCATCGAGCAGATTCTTGGCGAAGAGGGCATGGCTCGCTCGGTTGTGGTCGCTTCGCCAGCTGATGATGCGCCGTTGATGCGCTTGCGCGCCGCGATGTATTGCACCCGCATTGCTGAGTATTTCCGTGATCAGGGCAAGAACGTGTTGTTGCTGATGGATTCGCTCACCCGTTTTGCCCAGGCCCAGCGCGAGATTGCGTTGGCTATTGGTGAGCCGCCGGCGACCAAGGGATATCCACCATCCGTGTTTGCCAAGCTGCCGCAATTGGTAGAGCGCGCGGGTAACGCCGAGCAGGGTGGTGGCTCGATTACTGCGTTCTACACTGTGCTCTCCGAAGGCGACGATCAGCAAGACCCGATCGCTGATGCCTCGCGGGCGATTCTCGACGGTCACGTGGTGCTGTCACGGCGGCTGGCGGAAGAGGGGCACTACCCGGCCATCGATATCGAAGCGTCTATCAGCCGGGCAATGCCCCAGATCGTGTCGCAGGACTACCTGCAGAAAGCGCAGCTGTTCAAGCAGTTGTATGCCCGCTATCAGCAGAGCCGCGATCTGATCAGCGTCGGCGCCTACGCCGCCGGGTCTGACCCGCTAACCGACAAGGCGATGGAAAAAATGCCGTCGATGCAGGGTTTCCTGCGCCAGGGGCTACACGAAAGCGTATCGCTCCCTGACAGCCAGGCAGGGCTGGAAAAGATTCTGACCAATGAGTGAGACCCGTATTCGCCGCCTGGTGCCGGTGCTGGATATGGCGCTTGAGGAAGAGCGCAAGGCGGCCAAAGTGCTCGGCCAGTGTCAGAAGCAGTTCGAGGATGCCGAAGTGCGTCTGCGCGACCTTGAATACTATTGCAGTGAATATGCCAAAGGCTGGACCCAGCGCGGAGCCCAGGGTGTTGGTCGCGACTGGCTGATGAACTATCAGCGCTTCATGGCGCAGATGGAGGTCGCTATCGAGCAGCAGCGGCAGACCGTGCGCTGGCATGGAGAAAGCATTGAGCGGGCCCGCAGCAACTGGCGGCAGCGCTATCAGCGTCTTGAAGCACTGCGTAAGTTGATCGAAAAATACCGCCAGGAAGCGCAAGCCAGAGCGGATCGGCAGGAACAGAAGCTGCTCGACGAACTGTCTCAGCGCGCCCACTCCCAGCGGGCAAATAATGCCTGACAGCTACCAAGCCCTGTGCTAAAACGAAATGGTAGCCCGCAATCTGTGCGGTATTACCTGACAGGGAGAAATCATGTCGATTCAGGCGTCAATGTCAGCCGATAGCCAAGTCTTGACCATCAGCGTCAAGGGGCGTTTTGATTTCGGTGCGCATCAGGATTTTCGCAACGCCTACGAGCGCAGTGGTTTGACACCGAGCGAGTATGTGGTTGATCTGCAGGACACCGATTATATCGATAGCTCGGCGCTAGGCATGTTGCTGCTGCTGCGTGATCATGCCGGTGGCGACGCCGCTGATATTCGCATCGTTCATTGCAACCCGGATGTGCGCAAGGTCCTGAGTATCTCCAACTTCGAACAGCTGTTCAGCATCGAGTAATCCATGCCTCAGGCCAGCTCCCGCAGCGCCGTATCTGAGCCGGGTGAGCTGCCCTTGATGGTGTTGGTTGCTGACGATAACCCCGCGGACCGGATGATTCTTTGTCGTCTGGTCGAGCGGCTGGGGCATCGCGTTTGCCAGGCCGAGCACGGTCAGCAGGCCGTCGAGCTGTTCATTCAACATTCCCCCGATATTGTCTTGCTCGATGCGCTGATGCCGGTCATGGACGGCTTTGAAGCAGCGTGCCAGATCAAGCAACATGCCGGCGAAGATCTAGTTCCGATCATTTTTCTGACCAGCCTGACCGAAACCGATGCGCTGGTGAAGTGCCTTGAGGCTGGTGGCGACGACTTTCTTACCAAGCCCTACAACCCGGTGATTCTGGAAGCCAAGATTCGCGCGTTCAGGCGCATGCGTGAGATGCACCAGACCCTGCAAAGCCAGCGGGATGTGATAGCGGCTCAGCACGCTGGCCTGCTGCGCGACCAGGAGTTGGCCAAGATCGTATTTGACCGGGTTGCGCACGCCGGCGCTTTGGACGACGTTAATTTGCGTTACCTGCAGTCAGCCTACGCGATGTTCAACGGCGACATTCTGCTGGCGGCGCATCGGCCATCGGGCGAAATGCATCTGCTGCTGGGCGACTTCACCGGTCATGGTCTGTCGGCTGCGATCGGCGCAATGCCCCTGGCCGAGGTGTTTTACGCCATGACTGCCAAGGGCTTTGCTCTGCGCGATATCCTGCTGGAGTTGAACGCCAAGCTCGGCAGTATTCTGCCGGTCGGTATCTTTTGCTGTGCGGTGCTGATTGAGCTGAATCCGGCCAAGGGGCTGGTAGAGGTTTGGAACGGCGGCCTGCCGGAGGTGGTTATTCTCGGCCGCGAGGGTCAATTGTTGCAGCGCGTCCCGTCAGTCAATCTGCCGTTGGGCGTTGCCAGTCGAGCCCGTTTCAACCCGGAGCCGGTGGTGATGGTAATGCATCCGGGTGAGCGCTTGCTGTGCTGGACTGACGGTGTGATCGAGTGCCGCAACGCGGCCGGGGAGCAGTTTGGCGAGCAGGGGGTGCTGCAGGCGATAACCGCGCATGCGGGCCGTCCTGATGCCTTGTTTGACGGGCTTCTGGCGGCGCTGGAGCATTTTCATGGCAGTCCGGAAGACGACATCAGCCTGTTACAGGTGGTGATGCCCAAGCGTGATGAGCAGTGCCTCCCTGCACCGGTGGCGATTGGCTCGCAGGAGCCAAGTGCACAGGATTGGCAGCTCAGTTACACCTACCGTGCCGCGGCGATTCGAGAGCAGAATCCGTTGCCTTTCCTGCTGCAGAAACTGCTGTCAGTGCCGGGCTTGCGAGACCGCGCGGGCACGCTCTTCACGGTGATGAGTGAGTTGTATAGCAACGCACTCGAGCACGGGCTGCTGAATCTTCAGTCGGCCTGGAAGCAGGATTCGGATGGCTTTGCACTTTACTACCAGGAGCGCAGTGCGCGCCTCAAGCAGTTGGATGATGGCTGGATTCGTTTCTCGCTGGACCATCGACCAAACGGCGATGGTGGCCGGCTGGTGATTGAATGTGAGGACAGTGGTGATGGATTTTCGCCTGCGGGCGTGTCTGCGGACTACGCCGGGCGAGGGTTGGCTTTGATTAGAGCGCTCGCCGATGAGGTGAGTTTCAGTTCGCAGGGCAGCCGTGTCAGGGTGGTCTTCGACTGGTCCCTTGGGCATACTGCGGACAATTGATTGGTTAGCCCTAACTTCCGCGGAGAAGGAATACAGCGCGATGGCAGATCGCAAACCGGACATGGATGTGAGCGTACAGCAAGGGTTGCGCGAGTTAATGCAGGACGATTACGCGTTGCTGCTTGAGACCTTTCTGGTCGACGCGCAAAACCGTTTGCGTCAAATGCGCGACGCGGTAGGTCTGGATGATATGGATGCGTTTCGACAGGCTGCGCACAGTTTCAAGGGCAGCTGCGGCAACATGGGAGCCTTGGCGCTGGAACAGGCCTGTCTCGAGGCCGAGGGCGCGGGTGTCGCGGGCGACAGCCAGGCGGCGGCAGCGCATTTGGTCACGATTGAGCAGGCATTCGAGCGGTTGAAGCCGCTGCTTGGCTGACGATTTTCCTCCCCTTTTTTGTTTTGGCCCGCTGCTTGCAGATACTTCCCTGAATCATTGGCCTAGCCTTTTCAGGTGGAGATCACATCATGCCAGTTGGGCAGAATCTGATGGCGCTTTTCAGTGCCGACTTTCCCCGCGACAGTTTTACTGGTGTCGGCTCTGGAAGCAGCAAGAATGCTGACTCCGGGGCGGTAGCGGCGTTTTCTGCAATTCTCGCCGAGCAGTCGCCAGAGGATCTGGACGCCCTCATGCAGCGCCTCAGTGAGGTCGCCGGCCAGCCGAGCGCAGAGTTACCGCTGTCTGAGCTGATTGCCGCTGACGGCAAGGAATTGCCGGGCAGCATGCAGAGCTGGTTTCAGCAATTAGCACAGTTGGTCGGTGCTGCCGACGGCGCTGTTGCTGACGGCGCAGCGCTGGAAGGGGAGCAGGGTGACCTCGGTCCCGTAGCGGATGATCCGGACAATATTCTTGCGAGCATCAGCCAGCAATGGCAGCAATGGTTGTCTCAGCTGCCGCGTGATGGGCAGGGTCAGGGCGACGGTGAGGTTGACGACTCTTTGACGGCTGGCAGCAACCCGGCTGTTGCTGCGCTGGTTGCAGGTGATGCTGCGCGGCAGTCTGTCGCCGCGGACGTCGACGCCGGTGATGCGCTGGCGGGAGGCAATGGCCGTGGTCTTACTGTTGCCGATCTGGCTGCGCAGTTGCGGGCGCTGGTGCGAGGCGAGTCGCAGGCTAATGCCGAGGGGCAGGCTACCGCGCGTGATGCGGTGGCCAAGGCCGCGGATGGCTCTGCCGCGCAAGTGGATGCAGGCAATCGACAGGTTCAGACAGAAACCCAGCAGCAACGCACTTTGCAGGCAGCCTCGGGTGACCAGCCAGTTCCGGTTGGCAAGCTGATTGAGCAGTTGGAGTCGCGTTTGGCGGCGCGCGCAAAGGACCTTGATGCTGAGCCGGTTGATGCAGGCAAGAGTGCAGCGGCAGCGCAACTGCAGAACAACGGCCAGACCGCTTTGACGGCGCGTCCGGTCACTGGCGTTGCCCAGACGCTGGGGGTGCCGATGGGGCAGGCCGGATGGAGTGAGGCTGTCGTCAACAAAGTCATGTGGATGTCCAGCCAGAACGTCAAGTCGGTTGAAATCCAGCTGGATCCTGCTGAGCTTGGACCGCTGGAAATTCGCATTCAGACGCGTGGCCAGGAGCATCAGGTGCAGTTTGTCAGTCAGCATGCGGGTGTCCGCGATGCGCTGGAAGGTCAGATGTTCAGACTGCGAGAAATGTTTACCCAGCAGGGCGCGGCGCTGGTTGATGTCAACGTGTCGGATGGCTCTGCTGATGGGCGTCAGTCCCAAAGCAGCTTTGCCGGTCTGGCAGATCAAGGCAGCAGTCGTGGCGGCAATGGTCATGGATCTGGACTGTCTGATGGCGGCGATGATGCGC
This sequence comes from Halopseudomonas sp., assembly GCF_038130085.1. Classification (NCBI taxonomy): domain Bacteria; kingdom Pseudomonadati; phylum Pseudomonadota; class Gammaproteobacteria; order Pseudomonadales; family Pseudomonadaceae; genus Halopseudomonas; species Halopseudomonas sp. The sequence goes on from NZ_JAYPMU010000006.1 coordinate 112,956, forward strand.
CTGCAAACGATCCTGTTGCCGTGTTGCAGACGCGGTTGGCAACCGCGCGGCTGGTTGACTTCTACGCCTGACGATCCGGGCGCTCTGCTCTCCGATGCCGGGGTGGGTTCCGCCACTCCGGCGTTACCTCTTCGCCTGTCCCGGGCGGCAAAGACATTTTTCCTGCAAGTCAGTATCCTATGGCTTCTGCTGGTGCATCAGCGGCGTGTTTGGCTTGGGGCTTGATCGCGCGAATGCTGGCACGCTGAATGCATGAACTCACATGAACAGCGGCTGAAAGGCCTAATTGACGGAATATTGGCATGGCAAATCAAACGGATACTGTCGAAGAAGACGGGCAGGAAAAGCCGGCAAAGAGCCGCAAGAAACTCTTTATTCTGATCGGTATTGGTCTGCTGGCGTTGCTGATCTCTGCCGGTGGTGTCGCCTACTTCCTGCTCAGCGGCGATGAAACGCCCGAAGAAGCCGTGCCTGCAGAACCGGTCAAGCAGGAGGCGATCTATCAGGCGCTGGATCCGGCCTTTGTCGTCAATTACGCGGTGTCAGGTCGTCAGCGCTACATGCAGGTCAGCGTGGTACTGATGAGTCGTGATCCCGAAGGCATGGCTAAACTGAATCAGCACCTGCCGCTGATTCGTAACCAGTTGGTCATGTTGTTTGGCAGTGAGGAATTCGAGACGTTGTCTACCCCCGAAGGCAAGCAGGCGCTGCGTGACAAGGCGACCCTCGCGGTCAAGGCGTTGCTGGAGAAAGAAGTGGGTAATCCGGTCATCGAGTCAGTGCTGTTTACCAATATGGTTCTTCAATAGGACACACCTATGGCCGTACAGGATCTGCTGTCCCAGGATGAGATCGACGCCCTTCTGCATGGTGTAGATGATGGCGCCATTGATACCGATCTCGACAGTGACCCCGGTTCGATCAAAAGTTACGACCTGACGAGTCAGGATCGGATCGTGCGTGGGCGCATGCCGACGCTGGAAATGATCAACGAACGCTTCGCCCGTTATACCCGCATCAGTATGTTCAACCTGATGCGCCGCTCGGCTGACGTCGCTGTCGGCGGCGTGCAGGTGATGAAGTTCGGTGAGTACGTTCATACCCTTTACGTGCCGACCAGCCTCAACCTGGTCAAGATGAAGCCGCTGCGCGGCACGGCGCTGTTCATTCTGGACGCCAAGCTGGTGTTCAAGCTGGTAGACAACTTCTTCGGTGGCGATGGCCGCCACGCCAAGATCGAAGGTCGTGAGTTCACTCCTACCGAGCTGCGCGTGGTGCGCATGGTGCTGGATCAGGCCTTCGTCGATCTCAAGGAAGCCTGGCAGGCAGTGCATGACGTGCAGTTTGAGTACGTCAATTCCGAGGTCAATCCGGCCTTGGCGAACATCGTCAGCCCGAGTGAAGTGGTCGTGGTCTCGACTTTTCACGTCGAGCTCGATGGCGGCGGTGGTGACCTGCACGTCACCATGCCGTACTCGATGATTGAACCGCTGCGTGAGGTGCTGGACTCGGGGTTGCAGTCGGATGTGGATGAGCATGATGAGCGCTGGGTGCGTGCTTTGCGTGAGGAGGTTACCGGAGTCAAGGTGCCGCTGAACGCGACGGTGGTGAGAACCCAGCTCAAGCTGCGTGACCTGCTGAGCATGCAGCCGGGAGATGTGATTCCGGTTGAGATGCCAGAGCATATGGTGCTCTGCGCCAATGGTGTGCCGACGTTCAAAAGCAAACTGGGTTCGGTGAAAGGCAACCTGGCACTGCAGATTCTCGGGCCGCTCGCGCGACCGCGCTGATCGACCACAACAATCAATAACAGGGGACAGCGAGATGGCTGACGACAATAAACCCGACGAAATCAGCCCGGAAGAGCAGGCGCTGGCTGACGAGTGGGCGGCTGCGCTGGATGAGGCGGGCAACGCCGATCAGGATGACATTGACGCCATGCTGGCGCAGAGCACCGCCCAGCCGCGCATGCAGATGGAAGAGTTTGATGCGCCTGCGCGCATGTCCGGCGAGGATATGGATCCAGGCGACAGCCCGAACCTGGATGTGATTCTGGATATCCCAGTGACCATTTCGATGGAAGTGGGCAACACCGAGATTACCATCCGCAATTTGTTGCAGCTCAATCAGGGGTCGGTGGTTGAACTGGATCGTCTGGCCGGGGAGCCGCTGGATGTGAAGGTCAACGGCACGTTGATTGCGCATGGTGAAGTGGTGGTGGTGAACGAAAAGTTCGGTATTCGTCTGACCGACGTCATCAGTCCCTCCGAACGTATCAAGAAGCTGCGTTGATGCGGGCGCTGATGCTGGCGCCGTTGATGGCCCTGTCGGTTGGCGCGATGGCGCAGACTGGCGAGCCGGCAGCTGCTGCTGTGAGCAATGTCGGCGGCGGGTCGCTGGCGATGCAACTGAGCCAGCTGGCACTGGGGCTGGGCTTTGTCGTGGGGCTTATCGTGTTGCTGGGTTGGCTGTTGCGCAGAGTCGGCCCGCTGGCTGCGCAAGGCGGGCAGCACATTCGTCTGGTCAGCAGCCTGCCCTTGGGCCCTCGTGACCGCCTGTTGCTGGTCGATGTTGGTGGAACCCAGATGTTGCTTGGCGCCTCCCCGGGACGAATCAATACGCTGCACGTGTTTGATCAACCTGTAGCCGATCTGGACGCCGCCGCTGCGGCCAATGGCGACTTTGCGCGCAAGCTGCAGGCATTGTTGAAAAGGGAAAATCAATCATGATGCGCTGGTTAGGCCTGTTGCTGGTGCTGCTGGCACCCTCTGTGCTGGCACAGACGGCGGCTGACCCGCTGAGCTTGCCGGCGATTACCCTGAGCACCGATACCGAAGGGCAGCAGACCTACTCGGTCAGCCTGCAGGTCTTGCTGCTGATGTCGGCGCTGACCTTCATTCCGGCGTTTGTGATGATGATGACCAGCTTTACTCGGATCATCATTGTGTTCGCCATCCTGCGTCAGGCGTTGGGTTTGCAGCAGACGCCGTCGAGCCAGGTGCTGATCGGGTTGGCGCTGTTTCTGACCCTGTTCATCATGGCGCCGGTATTCAACAAGATTAACGAGACCGCTCTGCAGCCCTACCTGAACGAACAGATGCAGCCGCAGGAAGCCCTGCAGACCGCCAGTTTGCCGCTGCGCGAGTTCATGCTTGCGCAGACCCGCGAAACCGATCTGGAGCTGTTTGTGCGGTTGGCAAAGCGCACCGATCTGACCGGCCCGGATGAAGTACCTTTCCATATTCTGGTGCCAGCCTTCGTGACTTCCGAACTGAAGACGGCCTTCCAGATTGGCTTCATGATCTTTATCCCCTTCCTGGTTATTGATCTGGTGGTGGCCAGCGTCCTGATGGCGATGGGTATGATGATGTTGTCGCCGTTGATCATCTCGCTGCCGTTCAAAATCATGTTGTTCGTGCTGGTGGATGGCTGGGCGCTGATCATTGGCACCCTTGCAGCCAGTTTTGCGGTTCCCTAGGAGGCCTGCAGATGAGTCCGGAAGTGGCAGTTGGGCTATTCAGCCAGGCGCTTTGGTTGACCTCGGTCGTGGTTGCCATTGTCGTCCTGCCCAGTCTGGTCGTGGGTCTGATCGTGGCGATGTTTCAGGCAGCCACGCAGATCAACGAGCAGACCTTAAGCTTTCTGCCGCGTCTGCTGATTACGTTTTTGACGCTGATCTGGCTGGGGCCGTGGCTGGCGGCGCAGATGGTCGAGTTCACCGATAACCTCTACCGCCAGATTCCCGGATTGATCGGCTGATGATCGAACTGTCCAGCGCCGAGATCAGTCGCTGGGTAGCGAGCTACCTGTGGGTACTGTTCCGTATTGCCTCCCTGCTCATGACCATGCCCGTGCTGGGTACGCAACTGTTGCCGGTGCGCGTACGCCTGTATTTTGCCCTGGCGCTGACGGTGCTTATTGCGCCGCAGGTCGGCGAGGTGCCCATGCTGGATGCGCTGTCTTTGCGGACCTGGGTCGTGATCGGCGAGCAGATCCTGATCGGCGCTGCGATGGGTTTTTCGCTGCAGTTGCTGTTTCAGATACACGTGCTGGCCGGTCAGATCATTGCGATGCAGATGGGTCTCGGTTTCGCTTCGATGAATGACCCGACCACAGGCATTTCGGTTGCCGTGGTAGCGCAGGTGTTCACCATGCTGGTCACGTTGCTGTTTCTGGCCATGAACGGACATCTTGTGGTGCTTGAGGTGCTGACCGAGAGCTTCACCACATTGCCAATCGGGGATAGCCTCGGGCGGCTGGATTTTCAGGCGCTGGTGTTACGTTTCTCGTGGGTGCTGGCGACTGCCATTCTGATTGGCTTGCCGGCGATCACCGCTTTGCTGATCGTCAACATTGCCTTTGGCGTGATGATGCGCGCTGCACCGCAGCTGAACATCTTCTCAATCGGCTTCCCGCTGACTCTGGTGTTCGGCCTGTTCATCATGTGGGTGCTGATGGGCAACGTTGCCGGGCAATATCAGGAGCTGGCGTCTGGCGCGCTGATCTGGCTCCGCGCTCTGGTGAGGGCCAACTGATGGCTGAATCAGACAGCGGTCAGGAACGGACAGAAGAGCCCACGAGCAAGCGACTTAAAGAGTCGCGTGATAAAGGCCAGGTGGCGCGTTCGCGCGAACTGAACACCTTGGCAGTGGTGATGTCTGCAGCGATAGGCTTGCTGATGCTGGGGCCCGGCATGGCTCAAAAGCTGATGGACATCATGACCTTCAATTTTGCGTTGGAGCGCGAGTCGCTCTACGGCACTGACGCGATGGGGCTGCACCTGTTTGCATCGTTGCGGGAAGGTCTTGAGGTGCTTGGCCCGCTATTCGGAATACTGCTGGTGGCATCGATCGTCGGTCCGATCATGCTGGGCGGCTGGTTGTTCAGTGCCAGCTCACTCGCGCCGAAATTCGAGCGAATGAATCCGCTGGCAGGTCTCAAGCGGATGTTTTCGATCAAGGCACTGGTTGAGCTGCTCAAGGCGTTGGCCAAGTTTCTTGTGGTGCTCGGTGTTGCACTGGTGGTGCTGCAATTGCGCACCGAAGATTTGCTCAGTATGGCCAAGGAGCCGCTGCCAGCGGCGATCATTCATTGTGCCTGGGTGCTGGGCTCGTCACTTCTGATTCTGTCTTGCTCGCTGATTCTGATCGCCGCGGTGGATGCGCCGTTTCAACTCTGGGATCACAAGCAGAAACTGCGCATGACCAAGCAGGAGATCAAGGACGAGTACAAGGACTCCGAAGGTAAGCCAGAGGTCAAATCGCGGATTCGTCAGTTGCAGCGGGAGATGGCGGAGCGTCGGATGATGAGCAAGGTGCCGCAGGCTGACGTGGTGATTACCAACCCGACGCATTTTGCCGTGGCTCTGAAGTATGACCCGTTGGCCTCCGGTGCGCCGGTGGTGCTGGCCAAGGGCGCGGACTTCGTCGCGCAGCGTATCCGTGAAGTGGCCAACGAGAACGAGATCATCATTCTGGAATCGCCGCCATTGGCTCGGGCGGTGTACTACAGCACCGAGATCGATCACGAAATTCCGTCAGGGCTTTATCTGGCTGTTGCCCAAGTACTGGCGTATGTATTTCAGCTGCGTCAGTATCGGGCAGGGCAGGGCAAGCGGCCCGGACCCATGCCAGATCCAAATATTCCGGATGATCTCAAGCGCTGATAGCGGATCACGGGTCTCTTGGCGGGTTGCTCTGTAACTCAAGATCCTGAATCAGGTCGCCCAAGTCCTCTTCCATCAGCCGCCGTAGTTCCGCTTCGTACTCTTCAATCGAGCCGGACAGGTCCAGAATGATTTCTACGCGTCGATTGAGCGCACGGGTTTCCGGCCACTCATTGCTGGCGCGTGGACGGGTTTCGGCGTAGCCCTGCACGCGCATGCGCTCGGGCTTGATGGTGTCATTCAGCAGCAGGGCGTTAGCGACGGATGAGGCGCGCGCCGCAGACAGATCCCAGTTGGACTGAAAGCGGTTGGTATGGATCGGAATGTTGTCCGTGTGGCCCTCGATAGTTAGCTCCCCCGGCAGCTTGGCAAGCACCTCGGCAATACGGTCCAGCATGTCGTGGAACTCATCGGTCATGTCCGCCGAGCCAGACGGGAAGGAGCCTTTTTCCTCCACCCGGATGATGATGCGCTTGCGGTCGTGCTCCAGCTGCAGGCGACCTTGCGCCAACTCGTTTTCCAGGACCTCACGCAGAGCGTCCATGCTGGTATCGATCTGTTCCTTGGTTGTTTCCTGCACCTGCTTCTGAACGTCCGCTTCCATTTCTTCGCGCAGGGTATCCAGCTTTGGGTCTTGCTCTGTGGTCTGCTGGCGCACGCTGTCGACGGGGGTGGGCTCGGGCTTGCCCGGTGAGAACTTGTCGAAAATGGGGCTGGTGCCCATCGGGATTTCCAGCGCAGGAACGTCGCGCTGTACCCCGAACGCAGCTGACAGCTCGCCAGCGATCTGCTTGAACTTCTGGGCGTCAATTTCCGAGAACGACAGCAGCAGAACGAAAAAGCACATCAGCAGCGACATCAGATCGGCGAAGGTCATCACCCACGCGGGGATGCCAGGGCTGTCGTCTTCCTGCTCTTCCATCAGCCTTCTTTCGCCTCATCGCCAGTCTTGCCACGCTTGTCGGCAGGCAGGTAGCTGCTCAGCAGCTGTTCGATGACGCGGGGGTTGGTGCCTTCCTGGATTGCCAGAATGGCGTCAATCCAGAGTGACTGCATACGTGCTTCTTCGGTCATGCGCAGTGCGAGTTTGTCGGCGATGGGCAGACAGACCATGGTGGCCAACATGGCACCATACAGCGTAGTCAACAGCGCGACGGCCATGGCTGGGCCGATCGACTTGGGGTCTTCCATATTGGAAAGCATCTGTACCAGACCGATCAGCGTTCCGATCATGCCCATGGCAGGACCCACGTCGCCGAGGGCAGAGAAAATCTTGGCGCCCCAACGATTGCGCTCCATCGTCAGCACGCGTTCCTTTTCGAGAATCGCTTTTACTGTTTCCTGAGGATGCCCGTCGATCAGCAGTTGAATGCCGCTGGCCAGAAAAGGTGAGGAAATTTCTTTTTCTTCCAGTGCCAGCAGGCCGGACTTGCGGGCGATGGTTGCCAACTCGACCAGCTCGTTGATGCTGGCTTCAGTGTCGGGCAGCTTGAAACGGAAAGCGCGGCCGGCGACCTTAATGGCGCCAATAAATTGACCAATATTGAATTTCGCCAGTACGACAAACAGGCTGCCGCCAAACACGATCAGCATGGAGGGGACGTTGAAGAAAACCTGGGCGCCGGTGCCCAGCAGAATGGACGCGCCAATAATTGCTAGCGCACCAATCAGGCCAATGAGGGTTGCGAGATCCAACGGGGACTCCTGAGACTGTAGCGACGGGGAGAGTGCAAATGCAGCTCATAGTCGAGCGATAGGAGCTATTCTAAGTGCGCTGGCACAGATTGCAAACGTCCGTCGCTTAACGGTCGACAGGTTCTGGTCAGTCCCGAGGCAGCATTCGAGAGGGTGGTATGACGCAAGGTAATCACATTTCCGGTTGGTCCGTGTTGGCTGCCGCGCTGGTTGCGGCGGCTTTGGCGTTTATCGGCATCAGTCTCAAGACCGGGCTGCTCGAGTTTCGCGGTGCTGACCGCGTAGTCAGCGTCAAAGGCTTGGCAGAGCGAGAGATGCCCGCGGATCTGGCGCTCTGGCCGATCAACTTCAGCGTTACGGGTGACAGCCTCGATAAATTGCAGGATGACGTCGAACATCAGCAGGGGCTGGTACGTTCCTTTTTGCTGCTGAAGGGCTTCGAGGAAAAGGACATCCAGCTGTCGATGCCGAAGATCGTCGACCAGCATGCCAACAGCTACGGTGCTAACCTGCCGCCGCAGCGGTATCGTGCGGAGGTGACGGTGCTGGTTCGCACTGGCGATGTTGACGGCGTCAAGGCCGGCATGCAGACGGTGGGCGAACTGGTTAAATCCGGCGTAGCCCTGACCCAAAGCTACGAGTTTCAACCTACCTTTCTGTTCACCCAGCTCGATTCGATCAAGCCGGACATGATCGCCGATGCAACTCGAGATGCTCGCGCCGCAGCGGACCAGTTTGCCCGCGACTCCGGCGCGTCGGTCGGCAGTATTCGCCGAGCATCTCAGGGCTATTTCTCGATCGACGATGTCGATCCCTTTACCCCCGAGATCAAGCGCATTCGGGTGGTCACCAATATCGACTACAGCCTGGAGTAATCCATCACGCTGAGCTGTGCTCGGTCACAAAGGCATCAATTTGTGCAGGCCAGTCGGTCAGCTGTCGAGCGCTGTTGATAATGCGCAGCTCGGCGTTCGGCAGGGTTTGTGCCAGCGTCTCGGCCGTTTGCAGCGGGTGTATCGGATCGTTTTCCCACGCCAGAATCAAGGTTGGCACAACTAGGGTTTTCAGTGCCGCTGGTGGCGGCAGGTCCGAGTCGCAGGCTGCTTCCAGTATCGCCATCAGATAATCAGGATTCATCTGGGCTAGCGCTTGCAGTGATGCTTGAGCATGCTCCGGGTGCACTTCCAGCAGCCACGCCGGCAGGGCGGGATTCTGCTCTGCCAGCAGTAACAGGCTGTCAAAGCCCCGTTGGCTGATGATGCGTTGCATCTGGCGATAACGGCGAATCTGTGCAGGGCGAGTCTGCCAGGCTGTTGGTGGTGTCGCCAGCACCAGGCAGGACACTCTCTCTGGCGCGTGTAGTGCAGCCAGGAGCGCGCTGGCCGAGCCCATCGAGTGGCCGCCCAGTGCGCACGGCCCGGTGGTGTGGGCTGCGGCCACCCCGAGCAGATCATTTGCCTGCGCGGCCCATGCATAGTCTTCCGGCGTTGCGCTGCCCGGCGACCGGCCGTGGCCGCGCGCGTCGTATCTTACACGGCGGACTTGGCCGTGTTGCGCCGGATGAAACCAGCCGGTTGCGGACTCCTGCGCCATCGAGTGCATCAAGCCATGGGCCCAGACCAGGCTCGGCCCTCGACCGCTTGTGGTTACGTTCAGCATATTCAGCGTCGTTATCAAGGCAGAATCGCCAGCCTAACAGACGGGTATGCCGCTGACAGCCGGAGAGCGCCGAATTAGACTGGCCCACTTGTTTAAATGGGAGTTTGCTGAATGGATCTGTTGGCCTGGGCACATGAGAGTAGTGCCGGTTTTACCCTGCGCGGCTGGCATAGCCAGCCCAGTGGCAAGCCGGTGCTGCATTTTTTGCATGGCAATGGTTTCTGCACTCGCACCTACGAGCCAATGCTGAGTTTGCTTGCCAAGGATTTCGACCTTTGGCTGTGTGATTTGCAGGGCCATGGTCAGAGTGACCATGGCGGCCGTTTCGTTGGCTGGAACCGCAACGCGGAGCTGGCAGCGGAAGCCTTTCTTGAGCAGGGAAAGGTCTTTGGTGACGCACCGCGCATGGTCTGCGGGCACAGCTTTGGTGGTGTGTTGAGCGCCCTGATGATGGCGCGTGAGCCGAGTCTGTTTCAGCGTGCGGTGTTGCTTGATCCGGTGTTCTTTCCGCCGGGGCTGATAGCCTTGCGGCGCGGTCTGGGCTTGTTCGGTTTGCACGACCACCCGGTGGCAAAGCGTGCGGCTGCGCGCCGCGATTACTGGCCGGATCGTACCGCTGCGCACGCTGGCCTGCATAACCGGGGCATGTTCAAGGGCTGGGATGAGACTGCCTTTGAGGCGCACATTGCCCATGCGTTGCGCGAGCGTGAGTCAGGCGGTGTGGAGTTGTGTTGCCACCCAAGCCGTGAGGCGGAGGTGTTTCGTACCATGCCGTCGGCGCTGTGGTCATCCCTGCGTCGGCTTTCGACACCAACGCAGATTGTTTACGGTGACCGTACTTATCCCTTTGTGGGGCACTCTGCCCGCCGCCTGGCGGCGAGCAATCGCCATGTAACTGCGCATAAAACGGCTGGCGGCCACTGCTTCATGCTTGAGCATCCGGCTGCTGCGGCGGCAGCGGTGCGGTTGCAGTTGCTTGGCGAATAGTCTTCAGGCGCGCTCGGCCGGCTCGGCCAGCAGCGCACTGCGCTCTTGGATACTGCGGGCCACGTGCTCGGCCAGACCGGTGCCGGCTTCACTCATGGTCAGATAGGTGTGATCAGCTCCGGCCTGGATGATACGGCGGGCGATATCTTCATACATGGCGTGCGAGACGATCAGGCCGTCGAAGCCGCGGCTACGCAGATTGTGCACGGTGATGGTCTTGGCCTCGGCGTCGTTCATCGCCAGGATGACCGAGTGAATATTAGGCATGTTCAGGTTCTGCCAGAATACCGGGTCTTCGGCGTCAGCAAACAGGGCCTTGCGCCCTGAATTCAGGCTAGCCTCAACAGCAACCGGGTCAGAATCCAGACCGATGACGCGGTAGCCTTTCTCAAACAGGTTGTCATAGGCCGCGCGGCCGGTCCGCCCTAGGCCCATCACCAGAATCTGGGCATCGCCCAAGGTGATTGGCTGCTCGTCGGGGTGGCGAATGTCGCGCTCAAAGCGCGTCAGCAGCGGTGCCACGTGTTCGTAGATGCTATGCACGATGCGGTTGAGTGGCGCAGAAACGACAAAGGAGAAGGCGACCGTTAACGCCAGTGGTATCAGCCATTCGGGTAATACCAGGCTGGCCATGATTAAGCCAAATTCGCTGTAGTTGGTCAGTGTCAGGCTGCTCAGAAAGGCGCTGCGTGCGCGCAGTTTGAAACCGGTGAACAGGAAGAAGAACAGCGCAGTCTTTAGTGGCAGCAGCAGGGTCATGGTTAGTGCAAACAGAACTGCGTGCTGATCAGGCAGGCCGCCCAGGCCGATCTGCAAAAAGAAGCCGACCAGAAAGACTTCCTTGAGACTCCAGAGTGACTGCGACAGCTCTCCGGCGCGTTTGTGGCTGGCCAGCATGGCGCCGAAGGCCAGCGCGCCCAGCTCGGAGCTCAGGCCCAGGGCTTCAAAGCCAGCGCCGCCGACGACCAGCGCCAGCAGCAGGCCAAGCAGCACCATTAGCTCTTCGCGGCCACTCAGATCCAGCAACTTGAACAGCAGTGGGCGGCAGAGCGGCAGGATCAGCACCATCAGCGCCCAGCCGGAGGGTGTCTGGCCGCTGGCGACGCTAATCGCCACCAGGGCGATTAGGTCCTGCATGATTAGTACACCAATCGCTACCCGGCCGTGGAAGGCCCGCAGCTCGCGCTTACTTTCCAGTACCTTGGCTGCCAGCACCGTACTGGAAAACGACAGTGCCATCGCCAGCAAGGCGGCCTGGCCAAGCGGCATATCGAGGAGGAACATAAAAGCGGGGAGGAACAAGGCGCTGGAGAGGCCAAAGTGCAGCAGACTGCCGCCGATGACTTCCGGGCGAACCAGATTCTTGATCTTGAGTTTGAGGCCGACGGTAAACAGCAGAAGCAGAACGCCTAGATGGGCGATGTGGCTTAGCACGTAGCTGTCTTCAGGGCCCACGCCAACGCGCTCACCGAGCGCAGACAGTGCAAAGCCAGCACCCAGGTAACCGATCAGTGGAGGCAGACCAACCTGCTTGAACAGCAGACCCAAACCAAAAGCAAAGGCAATCCAGACCGCTTCAATCACAACCGCATTCCGTTATCCATGTGGGGAGGCCCCGGTTACAGCCGCTTGGGGCTGTTTCGTCTGCCCAGACTATATCGGACTCGGTGCCGTTTTGCCGAGTTCGCGGGGCCAAAATGCACAAACCCGGCAATTGCCGGGTTTGTGCATGATGCGTGAGCTGCCGAGTATTAGGCGGCGACGATGACGTCGCCGTGATTCTCGGGCTCGATCAGCGCCCGGTGAAGCGCGGCGATGGCAGCGTCGTAGTCCTCTTCCTGAACCACGCACTGCATTTCGACCTGGCGGATCGACTGGTGTACCGCCTGGATGCTGATGCCCGCTTCGGCCAGGGCTGCGACCGTCTTGGCCAGGATGCCCTTGACCTTGAGGTCGGAGCCGATCGCCGAGACGATGGCAATGTTGTGCACGTTGACTTCGGCCATCGGATAACGCTCCTCGATCAGGCGCGAGGCGCGATTGATCATTTTGCGTGATGCCGAAACGTAGTAGGTGATGCTGTTGGCGTCAGAGTCCTTGTTCACGACGTAGAGCTTCAGCTGCTTCAGCAGGCGAGTGATCTCCAGGTCGTACTCGACGTCGCCGAGCATTTCCTGATCAAACACTTCAATGCCGAACACGTCCTTGCGGCCGGCGATGATCTCTACACAAGGCTTCTCGCTGCAGTAATCCTGGCTGATCAGGGTGCCTTGGTGTTCCGGCTCGAAGGCGTTCTTGATGCGCAGGTGAATGCCGGCGCGGCGCAGGGTACGCGCTGCCTTCGGGTGGATCGCTTCCATGCCCAGGTTGGACAGTTGGTCTGCGACGTCGTAGTTGGTGCGACCGATCGTGACCACTTTGTCTACGCCGACCAATGCCGGGTCGGCGCTGGAAAGGTGGTATTCCTTGTGGATGATGGCTTCACTTGCACCGGTAGCCGCGGCGATCTGGGCGAAGGTGATCTCGCTGTAGCCGCGGTCGAAGGTATTCATCAGGCCTTCGCTGCAATGGGTATAACCGGTCGCAACCACCAGCTCTTTGTTGAAGTCGATGCCGTCAAAGCTGTCGCGCACCATTTCCTGAAAGGCTTTGGGTTCGCGCTGGTTCCAGCCGGTCAGGTCGGCCAGGCGGGCGTTTATGCCCGCTTTCTTCAGGGCCAGAACGGTGTTGAAGGCGCTGTGGGCTTCGCCCAGTGAGGCGAGCATTTCGCGAACTTTCATCAGGTGTTCGGTCAGCTGGAAATGGCCGTAGGAGCAAAGCTGTTGCAGGCTGACCATGCAATCGCGGACGTCGCTGATACGGCCTTCAATGAAACGGTTGGCGGCTTGCAGTTCGTACTCGCCCTTGAACAGTTCAGCGTTCTTGGCGGTCATGGCTTGCTGAACGTTGTCCAGCGCTTCCAGCCAGGCATCCTCGTTATGGGCGTCGGCGAAGCGCTCGTAGACTCCCGGCTCACCGGTTTTCTTGTGCTCCAGCAGCATGTTGGTCATGCCGGAGTAGGCAGAGACCACAAAAATGCGCTGGTACAGCTCAGCACCCTGACGTTGGCCAATGAAAATGTTTTGCAGTACTTCCTCGAAGCGGCTCATGGAGGTGCCGCCGATTTTCTCTACTGTATGCATGGTCCTGGTTTCTGTCGTTGGTGAATGCTGGCCTGCCACTGGCAGGTCGGAGCCTCATGCTCCGCCGCGAACGCCGCCGGCCCTCGTGGGGCGCAGCCGGCAGATTATCCACATCAAGGCATCGTCGGAATAGATGGCTGAGTGAATCTAATTGTTGCATCTGACGTGCGGTGTGCGGGTGGCGGTCACGGTTATCGTGAACCGCAATCAGAGCCGCCCACCACCGGATTCCGGGCGGCTCTGAGTGGCGTGAACTGAAGTGCGCTTTCCTTATATGGAGTCTGCGCTCTGATCACGCTAGGGCGGGCGGTTCAGTCCATATCGACCGGGTAAACGCCGTCCTTGTCGTGCACTTCCTTGCCGCTCAGGGGCGGGTTGAAGACACAGGCCATTTTCATGTCTTCGGTGCCGCCGCGCAGCATGTGCTCGTCATGCTTGTCCAGAATGTAGAGGGTGCCGGGACGAATCTGATAGACCTTGCCATCGGACAGGGTTTCGATTTCGCCGTTACCGCTCATGCAATAGACCGACTCCAAGTGGTTCTTGTAATGGATGTGGGTCTCTTTGTTGGCGTAGATGGTCGTGATATGGAAGGAAAACCCCATGTTGTCGTCCTTGAGCAGCATCCGGGTGCTTTCCCAGGTCTCGGTGGCGACACGGCGTTCGGAGTTTTCGCAGTCTTCCAGAGTACGTACGATCATGGATGTTCTTTCCTTACGAAGCTTGGTTAGCGACCTGTTCTGCCATGACTTTGGCAAACGCAGCGTCGAGAATGGCCAGAGCCTTGTCGATCTGTTCTTCGGTGATAGTCAGCGGGCACAGGCACTTAACGACCTGGCTATGGTTGCCGCTGGTTTCGATTACCAGACCGTTGGCGAAGGCTTCCTGGCAGATGGCGGCAGCGACTTCGCCGTCCGGGCAGTTGATGCCGATCATCATGCCGCGACCCTTGACGTAAAGAGAGTCGGGGCCGTGCTTGCGAACAATCTTCTGCATGCCTTCGCGAATGCGCTGGCCTTTGGCCTGAACGCTCTTGGCGAAGCTGTCGTCTGCCCAGAAATGCTCGATGGCAGTGGCGGCGGTGACAAACGCATGGTTGTTGCCGCGGAAGGTGCCGTTGTGTTCGCCCGGTTCCCATTGGTCGAGTTCGTTGCGCATCACGACGATGGCGAACGGCAGACCAAAGCCACTCAGTGACTTGGACAGGGTGATGATGTCGGGCTTGATGCCCATCTCTTCAAAGCTGAAGAAGGTGCCGGTACGGCCGCAGCCAGCCTGAATGTCATCGACAATCAGCAGCATCTCGTGCTTACGGCACAGCTTTTCCAGCTTGCGCATCCACTCGGCTGAGGCGGTGTTCAGGCCACCTTCACCCTGGACGACCTCAACGATCACTGCCGCCGGCTTGTCGATACCGCTGCTCGGGTCGCTCAGCATCTTGTCCATCATGGAGATGGTGTTGACCTTGTCGCCGAAGTAGTTGGCGTAGGGCATGCGGCTGACTTCGCTCAGCGGTACGCCGGCGGCGCCACGATGGTGGCCGTTACCGGTGACGGACAGGGCGCCGATGGTGCAGCCGTGGAAGCCGTTGGTGAAGCTGATCACGTTGCTGCGGCCGGTAACCTTGCGGGCGAGCTTCAGGGCAGCTTCTACCGCGTTGGCGCCGGTCGGGCCGCTGAACTGCACCTTGTACTTGCCAAGGCCGCGGGGCTCAAGGATGACCCGGTTGAAGGTCTCCAGGAAGCGCTCTTTGGCATCGGAGTACATGTCCAGGCCGTGGGTCAGGCCGTCGTCTTCCAGGTACTGGATCAGCGCCTTTTTCAGGACCGGGTTGTTGTGCCCGTAATTCAGGGTGCCAGCACCGGCGAGGAAATCGATGTAGTGCTTACCTTCTCGGGTGATCAGCTCCGCGCCGCGGGCCTGTTTGAAGATCACCGGGAACGAGCGGCAGTAGCTGCGAATATCCGATTCGTTTTTCTCGAACTGTTCAAAGGTATTCATGAAATCTCCTGATCTCAGTGCTGAGCGTCGTTGGGTGCAGACTGGGTAAAGGGGCCGGCGCGATAGATCACTTCGTCATCGTGCTCGCCGTTGAAATGGGTCTGGCGTGAAAACAGCACCTCGGTGCTGTAGTCGGCGCCAAGCAGGCGGAAGGCTTTTTTGAACAGCGCCTCGGATGCGTCGTTGCCGGGGGAAATGGTTGTCTCCAGGCGAGTCACACCTTCAGGACGCAGGCGCTCGACTAGTCCGAGCAGCATCTTCAAGGCCAGGCCTTGGCCGCGCATGCGGCTGTCCACTGCGACTTGCCAGACGAACAGCGTGTCCGGGCGTGCCGGTGGACGGTAGCCAGAGATGAAGCCAACCAGATCGCCGTCGGAGGTCTCGGCCGCGATAGCGGTGTCGGCGAAGTCGGAACATTGCAGCAGGTTGCAGTACACCGAGTTGGTGTCCAGCGGCTTGCAGCGTTCGACCAGGCTGTTAAGGGCAAAGCCGTCCGTGCTATTTGGTTTTCGTAGTGTTACTGGTGTAAGGGGCAAAACGGGTTCCTAATGCTTATGCATAAATGCTTTTTTCATAATAAACATATCCAAAAAATTATCTCAACCGCCTGTAATTGCCCATTTTTCTAGGGTTTACCCGCTTGTCAGATATTTATAGCTGTTAAATAGATGTGTCATGAAAGTGTTTTTTAGTATAAGGATTTTGCCTGAAATGCAGCTATAGCAAGGGCTGCGCTGTGGTCACGGCGCAGGGCGTTTAAGGTGGGATTTGAGGGGGCGGGAAGGAGGGTTCCCCCTGCTCGAGTGAGCAGGGGGAGAGGATAAAAAAATCTGTTACAGGGTGAAGCCGCCGTCGATCGGGATGATGTTGCCGGTCATGTAGGCGCCGCCGGTGCCCGCCAGCATTATTGCCAGCGCCGACATTTCTTCTTCGCGGCCCCAGCGTTTCATTGGGATGTGCTTGCAGTCCTCAGCCATGGCTTGCGGGTCGCTATGGATGTGGCTGGTCATCTTGCTCGGGAAGCGGCCGGGGGCGATGACGTTGACGTTGATGTGCTCGCTGACCAGTTCGCGGGCCAGGTTGCGTGACAGCTGGTGTACCGCCGCCTTGCTCGGACCGTAGGAGTAAGCCTGCTCGCCGAACGAGCTGATGCCTGCAACTGAACCGATATTGATGATGCGGGCCGGGTTTTCCGCGCTGGCCGAGCCGCGCAGCAGCGGCAGCAGTTGCTGGATGCAGCTGAAGACCGAAATCACGTTGAGCTGCATGACCTTCTCCCAGCCGGACACCGGGAATTCTTCCAGCGGTGCGCCCCAGCTGGTGCCAGCGTTATTGACCAGAATATCCAGGCGGTCGGTGATTCCGCGCACATCCTCTGCCAGCTGGCGGGCGCCTTGTTCGGTAGAGAGGTCGGCGGCCAGGGCGATACACTCGCCATACTGGCTCAGTTCCTGGGCGGTTTGCTGGCCCTCGGCGATCTTGCGGCAGCAAATGATGACGCGAGCCCCGGCTTCCAGGTAACCCTGGGCGATCATGCGGCCAATGCCGCGGCTGCCGCCGGTAACCAGCGCGGTGCGGCCGGCGAGGCTGAAGTAATGCTGCATGGATATCTCCTTGACGTGTGCAGATGACGATTTCGTTCAATCCTTACGGTAAACCAGTGCCCACCTCACCCCCTAGGTTTATCCAGAGCGCAAATACTGGCCCATGGGCAGGTGATGACCGTCGCTGCGATTATTTGGCTTTTGGCTTATCCTTTGGCACATAAGCCCGCGGAACTGTTGTCACGTACGACGTTCACAATGGCGAGCCTGAATTTCAGCAAAGTGAGGAAGCAATGGGACCTGTTCGACGTTCGCGTAAAGAAGACGCATCTGCCTGGACCGTGGCCGACAGCCGCAGTGTCTACGGCATTCGGCACTGGGGTGCCGGCTATTTCAACGTCAATGAACAGGGGCATGTGGAAGTCAGGCCGCGCGGTTCTGAGGGCGGCAGCATTGATCTGCATGAACTGGTGGGCCAACTGCGTGAGAGCGGCCTGGATTTGCCGTTGCTGGTGCGCTTTCCAGACATTCTGCAGGCGCGCGTACGTCAATTGACCGGCGCCTTTGATCGCAGTATCGAGGCGCTGGGCTACGGCAGCGGCTACACCGCGCTGTACCCGATCAAGGTTAACCAGCAGGAGGCAGTGGTCGAGAACGTCATTGCCACCGAGAACGTCTCCATCGGTCTGGAAGCGGGTTCCAAGCCGGAGTTGATGGCGGTGCTGGCGCTGGCGCCCAAAGGCGGCACTATCGTCTGTAATGGCTACAAGGATCGCGAGTTCATTCATCTGGCACTGATCGGCCAGAAGCTGGGGCACAAGGTTTTCATCGTCATCGAGAAGGAGTCGGAGGTCCGGCTGGTCATCGAGGAGGCGGAGAAGCTGGGCGTGACGCCGCAGGTCGGTCTGCGGGTGCGGCTGTCTTCTTTGGCGTCGAGCAAGTGGGCTGACACCGGTGGCGAAAAATCCAAGTTCGGGTTGTCGGCGGCGCAGTTGCTGCGCGTAGTCGAGACCTTCCGCGCTGCCAACCTGCAGGATGGCGTGCGTCTGCTGCACTTCCACATGGGCTCGCAGATTGCCAATCTGGCCGATTACCAGCACGGCTTCCGCGAGGCAATTCGCTACTTTGGCGAACTGCGCGCGCTGGGCCTGCCGGTTGACCACATTGATGTCGGCGGTGGTCTTGGTGTCGATTACGACGGCACCCATTCGCGCAATGCCAGCTCGATCAACTACGACGTTAACGAGTATGCCCAGACCGTAGTTGGTATGTTGCGCGACTTCTGCGACGAGCAGGGGCTGCCGCATCCGCACATCTTCTCCGAGAGCGGCCGGGCGATGACTGCCCATCATGCGGTGCTGATCGTGCAGGTAACCGACGTCGAGCGCTACAACGATGTGATGCCGGAGATCGAGGATCTGGACGCCTTGCCTCTGGTGGTGCGCAACTTGGTCAAGTTGCAGGACCAGCACGACGTCGAGATGGTCACCGAAACCTACTGGCGCGCGACCCACTATATGGCTGACGTCGCTGCGCAGTATGCTGAGGGCAAGGTGACGCTGTCTGAGAAGGCGCTCGCCGAACAATGCTATTACGCCCTCTGCAACCGCCTGCACGCGCTGCTCAAGGCCCGTCAGCGCTCACACCGCCAGGTGCTGGATGAGCTGAACGACAAGATGGCTGACAAGTACATCTGCAACTTCTCGGTGTTCCAGAGCCTGCCCGATACCTGGGCGATCGATCAGGTGCTGCCGATTGTGCCGCTGGATCGGTTGGAGGAGGAGCCCTTGCGCCGTGCAGTGCTGCAGGATCTGACCTGTGACTCCGACGGTAAGATTCGCCACTACGTCGATGAGCAGAGTATCGAGAACAGCCTGCCGGTACACGAGCTGCGCGAGGGTGAGGATTATCTGTTGGGGATCTTCCTGGTTGGCGCCTATCAGGAGATTCTGGGGGATATGCATAACCTGTTCGGCGACACCGATTCGGTTAACGTCTATCTGCGCCCTGACGGCAAGGTGGTTCATGGGGGCATTGAAACCCATGACACCATCGAGGATATGCTGCGTTACGTGCACTTCGCCCCGGACGAACTGGTGACGCTGTATCGCGACAAAGTCTCCGGTGCGCGTCTGAGCCCGGCCGAGCGCACGCGCTTTGTTGATGCGCTGCGGCTCGGGCTGACACGTTCTTCCTACCTTAACGCCGAGTAATCAGGACTTCAGGCTGATCCAGGTCGCTTCCGCCCAGCCTGCGGGCTGGCCGGCGGCATCGTAGATGGCAGTGCCCGCGCGATGCTTGCGGCCGTCGTGGGCAATCCCCCAACCGGCCACCACCAGCTGCTCGCCAACCTTGATCGGTCGCTCGATGTGCGCTGCAAAGCGGCCGAGCAGGGCCACACCGGCCTGGTCGCGCACCGCAAAGTAACCGGGGCAGTCCAGCGCGGCCCAGATGAACTCCGGCGCGACGGTGCCGTCACCGGCGTCGAGAGTGCTGTCGGGTGTCCAGGGGCAGGCGACAGTGCTGTCGCGCCCGCTGACCGGGCCGGTGTGCAGCAGCAGACCGTCGTGCTCGCAGCGGTTGGTGCCGCAGACAAAGCAGCCGGGCAGGCCATGGTCGGCATAGCCGCTGAACAGCGGGCGCGCCGCTTCGGCCTCGGCCAGACTGACCGCGGGCGGTGGCGTCAGCTCAATCTGGAAGGCCTTGGCGCTGCCGAGCAGGGTTTCGCCTTGCAGCAGGCGTGCGCCTTCGGCGTCACGGACGATCTCGAGTTCGGTATCCAGCGGCGGTGGCGCGTGCAGGGTGACTTGGCTCGGCTCGCCCATAGCGTTTGCCAGCAGGCCGCAGACATAGCCGCCGTTGCCGCTGTTGGGTGGGCCGCAGAAGCGCTTGCGGATCACGGTCGGGGTGGTGCTTGGCATATGTGTATTCCTTAATGGCTCCAGCCGCCGCAGACCGGGAACACCTGACCAACAAAGCAGTTGGCGGCGTCTGAGCACAGATACGCGGCAAAGTGGGCGTCTTCTTCTGCCGACACCAGCCGGCCGAGCGGGACTTCGCGCTGCAGCCTTGCCTGAAAGGCCGGGTTGGCCTGGATGTCTGCGGGGAAATAGGTTGGGTTGTCGACGAAGTTCTGGGCGATGGCGTTGACCTGAATGCCCTTGGCAGCCACTTCTGCTCCCACGGCCTGCACCCACGCCAGCTGGGCGCCACGGGCGGCGCTGTAACTGGAAGCGCGCTTCATGCCGCGCAGGGCTGAGGCGCTGCCCATCAATAGGATCTTGCCGCTGCCGCGACTGATCATGTCAGGTAGTGCGGCCCGGGCGAAACGGGGCAGCGGGTCGACCATGTGGCGAAACAACAGGCCCCATTCCTCGTCTGCTACCTGATCGGCAACCGTGCTTGGTGCGGGTACGCCGAGGTTGAGCAGCAGTACGTCAAATCGGCCAGCTTCGGCGATCAGCTTCTGCGGCGCTTTGGGGTCCAGAAAGTCGCGGTTATCGGCAATGACCTCGGCTCCGCAGGCCTCGAGGGAGCGCTGCAGTGCCGGGCCCATGAAATCGTCCGCTTGGGTCAGCAGGATACGTTTGTTGCTCAGATCGCACAGACTCATCGTTCGTCTCCTGTCAGCTTGCAGGGAAATGGCGCTCCAGGAACGGCAGCAGGAAGCTATTTACCTCCACTGGTTTTTCTGCCTGAATCCAGTGACCGCAATCCGAAATCACATGCTGCTCAACCTGCGGCACCACGCCCGGCATTTTCTTGATGGTATAGGCTTCCAGCGTACCAACCGGGTCACGGTCACCGATCAGGAACAGGGCGGGCTGCTCGATCTGGCGACCGGCCAGGGGCTCGGTGCGCTCCCAGTTGCGTTCAAAGTTGCGGTACCAGTTGACCGGGCCGCGGAAGCCGCTTTGTTCAAAGGTTTTTACGTAGACCTCGAAGGCCTCGTCCGAGCACCAGGCAGGCTGCTTGTCGGGATCGGTATAGTCGTCCAGCCAGGCAGCGTCGGCTGGCTTGTCCTGGACCAGGGCGCCGCCGTCCTGACTGTCCAGCCCCTTCATCATCAGGCGCATGGTGCGCGGAATGTCTGCCGCCAGCTCGGCCTCGGCCAGGCCCGGCTTCTGGAAGTACAGAATGTAGTGAAAGCGATCCTTGTAGGCTTCGCGCATCATGTTGATGGCCGGCTGGCGCGGACGGCCGCCGAACGGTACCGACATGCCACAGACCGCCTTGATGCGTGCCGGTTCGAGTAGCGCCAGATGCCAGGCCACCGGTGCCCCCCAGTCATGGCCAATCATCGCGACTTGCTCCTGGCCGTAGTGGTTCATCGCGGCCTGAATATCAGCGCACAGGGTTAGCAGGTCGTAGGCTTCGACCGCTTCTGGTGCTTCGGTAGCGCCATAACCGCGCATTTCGGGGGCAAATACCCGGTAACCTTGTGCGGCAAGAGCAGCGATCTGATGCCGCCAGGAGTACCAGCACTCCGGGAAGCCATGCAGCAGCCAGACGGGCTTGCCGTTCTCGGGGCCTGCGATATGGACGCTCAGCTGTATACCGTTGACTTTGATCAGCTGTTGTTGTGACTGCTGCATGCCGCTCTCCACTGAATCAGAAGACGACACTATGACAAATCGACGTGCAGATGGCGCGATTGTCGCATGCGCATTCATCAGCCGAAGTGGCAAATATCCGCGCGATCCATGATTCGCGAATAATGGCATTGTGCTGCTTTGGACGTGGCTACGAGTGTGCGCTGCTGAGCTATGCTACTGCGTAGTATTTATCCGCGATGTCCAAGCAGGGAGTAAGGGCCACGCAATGAAAAAATCACGTCCGTGGATCACGTTGCAGGGACTTATTGCCGTATCTATCGTTGTTTGTTTGCTCGCCATGTTGGCGGTCACGGCACTGCAGGGCTATCGCGGGGCTCGTGCGGTGCTGGTGGCTGCCGCATCCGATTCGGCCAAGCAGATTGGCTCATTGCTTAACGAGCGTGCGGAACGGTTGCTGTCGCCCGGCGAAAATGCCTTGCGGTTGCTGGTACACGACCCTTTGGTCGGCGCTCGGTCCCTGTCTGACAGGGTCAAGCGGCTACCCGCATTGGCGCAACTGGTGCGCGAAGGAGCAGCAATCAGCGCGGTGTACGCTGGCTACCCGGACGGCGAGTTTTTCCTGGTGCGGAGGGTGCCGGAAGGCGGTATCAACGACTACTTGCTGCCGGAAGATACCCGCTTCTTGGTGCAGTCCGTCGAGCGTGAAGGCGACGAAATTCTGGGTCGCTGGCTGTTCTTCGACGCGGAACTTCACCAGATCGGCAGTCGGCCGGTGCCCGAGTATCGCTATGACCCGCGCAGTCGGCCCTGGTTTGAGCTCGCCAAGCAGTCTGATGGTGTAGTGCTGACTGAACCTTATCTGTTTTTCACCACCAACCAGGTCGGCCTGACCATGGCCCAGCGCAGCCAATTGACTGCAACGGTGGTTGGTCTGGATGCCGCTGTTGATGATCTGGCGGTTGAAGTGCAGGACATGCACCTGACGCCCGGTACTGAGATGGCCATCGTCAGCGGCCAGCGGGTCATTGCCTATCCGGATATGGATAAGCTCATCGTACTCAGTGAAGAGGGGCCTCCGCGCCTGGCAACGATCGACGAGTTGCAGGTGCCTGTGCTGAGTGAGCTGGCAGACCTCAGGATTAGCGCTTCCGAAGTGAAACTGATGCAACGTGAGGACGGCGACTGGTATGTGATCAGTCTGCCGCTGACGCGAATCGGTGACGAGTTGGGCCGGGTTCTGATTGCCATGCCGGGCAAGGAAATGCTTGCGGGCGTGGTGGGCATTCTCAAAAAGCAGGCGATCTGGGCGTTGGTGCTGATGCTGCTGCTGGTGATGATCGGCTGGGCGCTGGGGCAGCGACTGGGTGGGCCGCTCAAGGCGTTGGCTGATCAGGTTGGTGCGCTGAGTAATATGGACTTCAGCAAGTGGGTTGGCGTGCGCTCCCGGATTCGCGAGGTCAATGAGCTTGGTGGCGTGCTGGGTCGCATGGCCGGTGCGATTTACCATTTCCAGCAAATATCTCTCGCCCTTAGCCGGGAAACTCGTCTGGATCGCATGCTGGACGTGGTGCTGGGGCACTTGATCGAGATGGCCAAGGGACGCGGTGGTGCCGTGTTCCTGTACGACGAAGATAGTAGCGAGCTGCGCCTTGCGAGCGGCGTTAACGCTGAGCACTATCCTCAGACGCTCAAGCTTGATGACGAGCTGCGCAGAAAGCCCGCGCGGGTACTGGCAACCCGGCTTGACCGTGATCACCGTTATCTCACGCTTGCGCTGCATGACCGTCAGGAGAACCTGATCGGCGCGTTGGCGGTGGAGGTGTCACCGTTGCTGCCTTCCAGTACCGTGAGCAGTCTGCGACAGTTCCTCGATAGTCTCTCTGGGACGCTGGCAGTGGCGATCGAGACCCGTCAGTTGTTCGATGATCAGCAGGTGTTGATGGAGTCGATCATCCGTTTGCTGGCCACCGCGATTGACGCCAAGTCACCTTACACGGGCGGTCACTGTGACCGCGTACCGCAACTGGCCGAGATGCTGCTCAATCGTGCTTTGAGTTCTGATGATGGCCCGCTGGCAGACTTTGCCATGGATGAGGACGAGCGCTACGCGTTTCGCATCGCTGCCTGGATGCACGATTGCGGCAAGATCACCAGTCCGGAGTATGTGGTCGACAAGGCCACCAAGCTGGAAACCATCTACAACCGCATCCACGAACTGCGCACCCGCTTCGAGGTGCTCTGGCGCGACGCCGAGATTCGCTATTGGCAGGGGCGGGCGGACGGCGAGGACGAGTCGGCGCTCGCTGCTGATCTGGCAAAAACCCATGAACGCTTGCAGGCTGAATTTGCCGAGGTGGCCAAGGCCAACGTCGGTGGCGAGTTTATGCGGGATGAGGATATCGAGCGCCTGCGCACGATTGCCGAGCAGACCTGGACGCGGCACTTTGATGATCGTCTCGGGTTGTCGCAGGAGGAGTTGCGTCACCTTGAAGGTGCACCGGCACAGACGTTGCCGGTGGTTGAGCACTTGATCAGCGACAAACCCGAACATCGAATTCCGTGGGGTGATCGCAAGCCGCCGGTTGCCAAGGATGATCCGCGCAACAAATGGGGCTTCGACATGGATCCGCCGGAGGACAGTTTCAACCTCGGCGAGCTGCACAACCTGTCGATCCAGCGCGGCACGCTGACCCCCGAGGAGCGCTTCAAGATCAACGATCACATCGTGCAGACGCTGATCATGCTCAGTACTCTGCCGTTCCCTCGTCACTTGCGCGGGGTGCCAGAGCTGGCCGCGAACCACCACGAAAAACTCGATGGCACGGGTTATCCACGGCGACTCGGTGACGACCAGCTAACGGTACCAGACCGGGTGTTGGCGATTGCTGACATCTTCGAAGCGTTGACCGCGGCAGATCGGCCCTACAAGCCGGCCAAGACGTTGTCAGAGGCCGTCAAGATCATGCTGTTCATGGCTAAGGATCGACATATCGACCCGACGCTGCTGGCGCTGTTTTTGCGCACCGGTGTGCACGAGCAGTACGGGCAGCTGTTCCTGTTCGATTTTCAGTGTGACGATGTGGACGTCGAGGGTTGCCTTGCCCAGTTGCGCGAATGGGGGCTGATTTCGGAACAGGATAGCCAGCCGCTGGCTTGACCGCAGATAACGAAATTGTGGCAATCTGTGCCTCCTGCCGGCGGCGGATGGCGCGGCAGGGATCGAGAGCCATAACAAGAGAGTGGTCATGCTGAGTCTGTCGCCCGTTGCTGAATCTGCCACCTTGCTGCGCCGTATTGGCGTCGTGGTCGGCTCCGTCCTGGTTACCTTGGGATATTGTCTGGATGTGCTCTGGCGGGCTGCACTGCGTCGGCTGGATCGCGCGCGGGTGGACCGCTACACGCGCGGTTGGGCGAGCAAGCTGCTGCGCCTGGTGCGGCTGCAAGTGTCGGTATTTGGCCAGCCGCCGAACTTTGATGACGGTCGCCGCTATATGGTGCTTTGCACCCACGCGAGTCATTACGATATCCCGGTCAGCTTCGTCGCCCTGCCTGGCTCCATTCGTATGTTGGCCAAGGCTGAGCTCTACCGCATTCCGATTCTTGGGGTGACGATGCGGCTGGCCGAGTTTCCCTCGATCAACCGTCACAAACGCAATCAGGCAATGGCTGATCTGGCGCGGGCGCGGCAGATGATGGAGTCGGGCATTGTGCTCTGGGCAGCACCGGAAGGGACACGTTCACGAACCGGAGCGTTGTTGCCGTTCAAGAAGGGCTGCTTTCATCTGGCGCTGGATACCGACGCGATCATCGTTCCGGTGGCGATTCGTGGAATTCACAATGTGCTGCCTGCGCGCAGCTGGCGCTTTAACCTGGGCCAGCAGGTATCGGTGCATATCGGTGAACCGCTGGATGCCAGCCAGTTCGATCGCGAACAGCTGGATGAGCTGATGGGCGAGACCCGTCGGCGCATCGCCGAGTTGCTTGGGTCCTCTGATCAGGGGTGCTCGTCCAGCGCCAGATGAAACTGGGCGCCCTCGGATTCGAGGGGCGCCAGCAGGGTTGTGCAGTAGCTCAGCTCGTCCAGCAGGTCGCGTACCTTGTTGCTGTTCAGGCCGCTGCGCGGGGTTTTTCGCAGGTGCTGCTCCAGTGCTTCCAGGGTGCTCATGCCGGTGGCTGAGGGCTGCCAGCTGACGTCTTCGATACCCCAGATGTGGCCGGTCTCCGGATCAATCTCCGGCAGCGCTTCGGTACCGCCTTCTTCCTTCAACATGGCTACGGCGGTCTGCAGTTCCAGCGCCGTGGTGTCGACAAACTGACTCAGTTCGGTGACGCCCAGCGTGCGGCACAGGCCGTCAAGCAGCTTCAATTCGTTGCGCAAATGTTCGAGTAGCCGGTCGCCTGACTGAAAACGGCGACCCAGCAGGGTGTTCAATCGCAGGGCGCTTGCCACATGCTGCTCCTGATGTGCTGGTGTGTTGCTGCGGCTTACTTTACCTCAGACCGGCCTGCGGCTGCAGTGCTCAGATTGCGGCATGCTGTTCTCGATACTCGCTGCGCTGGGCCAGCCCGACTTTCAGGTAGTCGACCAGTTGCCTGACTTTGGGCGATAGATGCCGCTGCTGCGGGTACAGCGCCCAGACCGCGGTATGCGGCGGCTGGTGCTGCGGCAGCAGGGCGCGCAGAGCGCCGCTGCGCAGGTGCTCCTGCACGTAATAGTCCGGTAGCTGACACAGACCGAAGCCACGCAGCGCCGCGTCCAGCACCGCCTGACCGCTGTTGCAGCGCCAGTTACCCTGGATGCGCACCGGCAGTTCGCGGCCGCGTTGCTGGAAGGTCCAGACATCACTGCTACCAATCAGGCAGTTGTGCCGGGGCAGCTCCGACAGGCTGTGCGGCGCGCCAAAGCGCTCCAGATAGGACGGTGCGGCGCACAGGTACATGTGGCGAGGGGCGATGCGCGTGGCAATCAGGCTGGAGTCCTGCAGCCGTCCCAGACGAATGGCCAGGTCATAGCTGCCGTGCAGCAGATCAAGGGTCTGGTTGGTCAGGGTCATCTCCACCCGCAGCTGCGGGTGCTGCTGCATGAAGTCGTTGACCAGCGGCATGATAAAGCTCTCGCCATAGGCTACCGCGCAGGTCATGCGTAGCAGCCCCTTGGGTTCGCTGCCCAGATCGGTGATCGCTTGCAGTGCTTCGTCACGGGCGTCGATCAGCCGCTGGCAATGCTGCAGAAACGTCTGGCCGGCCTCGGTCAGGCTGACGCGGCGGGTACTGCGATAGAACAGACGGCTCTGCAGGCGGTCTTCAAGCCGCGCGATCTGGCGGCTGACGTGGGAGGAAGAGACGCCCAGTCGGCTAGCCGCGCCGGTGAAGTGGCCTGACTCGGCGACGGCGACGAATTCGTCGATGCCTTCCCAATTGCTCATGATTATCCCTGTGCAGCAATAATGTTTTGTCTGGTGGGTGATTATCCGCGAAAAAGCTGTCTACTACACTTGCCAACCTGTGTTTACCTCACCCAATGGAGAGATCCCATGATCAAGTCCCGCGCCGCCGTGGCCTTCGCGCCGAATGAACCCCTGCAGATCGTTGAAGTGGATGTTGCTCCGCCGCAGGCCGGTGAGGTGCTGATTCGCATCGTCGCCTCTGGTGTCTGCCACACCGACGCCTACACCCTGTCCGGTCAGGACAGCGAAGGCGTGTTCCCGTGCATCCTCGGTCACGAGGGTGGTGGCGTTGTTGAAGCGGTCGGTGAGGGCGTGACCTCCGTCAAGGTTGGCGATCACGTGATTCCGCTGTATACCGCCGAGTGCCGCGAGTGCAAATTCTGCAAATCCGGCAAGACCAACCTGTGCAGCTCGGTGCGCACCACTCAGGGAAAGGGCCTGATGCCGGACGGCACCAGCCGCTTCAGCTACAACGGCGAGCCGGTCTATCACTACATGGGTTGTTCCACCTTCTCCGAGTACACGGTGCTGCCGGAAGTCTCGGTCGCTGTGATTCCGAAAGAAGCGCCGCTGGAGAAAGTCTGTCTGCTGGGCTGTGGCGTCACGACGGGTATCGGCGCTGTGCTCAACACCGCCAAGGTGGAAGCCGGTTCAACTGTCGCTATCTTCGGCCTGGGCGGGATCGGTTTGGCGGCCATCATCGGCGCCAAGATGGCCGGTGCCAGCCGCATCATCGGTATCGACATCAACCCGGCCAAGGAAGCAATCGCCCGTGAGCTGGGGCTGAACGAGTTCGTCAATCCCAAGGATCACGACAAGCCGATTCAGGAAGTGATCGTCGATATGACCGACGGCGGCGTGGATTACAGCTTCGAGTGCATCGGCAACGTACAGCTGATGCGCGCAGCGCTGGAGTGCTGCCACAAGGGTTGGGGCGAGTCCACCATCATTGGTGTGGCGCCGGCGGGTGCCGAGATCAGCACCCGTCCGTTCCAGCTGGTGACCGGTCGCGTCTGGCGCGGCAGTGCCTTCGGTGGCGTCAAGGGCCGTACCGAACTGCCGAGCTATGTCGAAAAGTCACAGACTGGTGAAATCCCGCTGGATAGCTTCATCACCCACACCATGGGTTTGGAGCAGATCAACGAAGCGTTTGAACTGATGCACGAAGGCAAGAGCATTCGTACCGTCATTCATTTCTGAGCAGAACCCGCATGCAGGGCGTGAGCGCACGTCTTGCATGCTGTGATCTTGGTTATCCGTTTTGGGGATTGCAATGAACGATATTGAACTGATCTCGGCCAACAAAAGCTTTGGCGGCTGGCTCAAGCGCTATCGCCACCGCTCTCAGGTGCTGCACTGCGATATGGTGTTCGGCATCTACCTGCCACCGCAGGCAGATCTGGGCAAGCCGCTGCCGGTCCTGTATTGGCTGTCGGGTCTGACCTGCACCGATGAAAACTTTATGCAGAAGGCCGGCGCGCAGCGTCTGGCTGCCGAGTTGGGCATGGTCATCGTTGCGCCAGACACCAGCCCGCGCGGCGAAGGCGTGCCGGATGACGCGGAGGGTGCCTATGACTTCGGTCTGGGCGCCGGTTTCTATGTCAACGCCACCGAGCAGCCCTGGGCGCAGCACTACCGTATGTACGACTACGTGGTGCAGGAGCTGCCGGCGCTGATCGAAGAGCACTTCCCGGTATCGGACCAGCGTTCGATCAGTGGCCACTCGATGGGCGGCCACGGAGCGTTGATCTGTGCGCTGAAAAACCCCGGCCGCTATCGCTCGGTTTCGGCCTTTGCACCGATCTCAAACCCGAGCGACTGCCCGTGGGGTCATAAGGCGCTGGGGCAATATCTGGGCAACGACAGAGCTGCCTGGAAGGCGTGGGATGCCTGCGAGCTGCTGGCCGACGCGACTGAGCGCCTGCCGCTGCTGGTGGATCAAGGCGAGTCCGACAACTTTCTGGCTGAACAGCTCAAGCCGGAAGCGCTTGAAGCCGCGGCTGCGGCAGCGGGTCATCCGCTGACACTGCGTCGTCAGCCCGGCTACGACCACAGCTACTACTTCATTGCCAGCTTCATCGACGACCACCTGCGTCATCATGCGGCGGCGCTCGGCCTCTGAGCGGCTGCAGCGCGCGCATGAACTGTCCCTTGTCATGTCGAGGCGGTAGAATCGCCGCCATCGACTGACGGGAGACAAGGCATGCGCATAGGGCACGGTTACGACGTTCATTGCTTCGGCGAAGGCGACTACATCACCTTGGGTGGTGTTCGCATCGCGCACAGCCGCGGCCTGGTTGCCCACTCCGACGGTGATGTTTTGCTGCACGCATTGGCAGATGCCCTGCTTGGTGCGGCAGCATTGGGTGACATCGGCCAGCACTTCCCCGATACCGACCCGGAATTTAAAGGCGCGGACAGTCGGGTGCTGCTGCGCCACGTAGTGGGCCTGCTGCGCGAGCGCGGCTGGAAGGTCGGCAATGTTGACGCCACTATCGTCGCTCAACGTCCGAAGATGGCACCGCATATCCCGCTGATGCGTGAGCAGATCGCTGCCGATCTGGGCGTGGCGCTTGATCAGGTCAACGTCAAGGCAACCACCACTGAAAAGCTCGGTTTCACCGGTCGTGAGGAGGGGATTGCCGTGCATGCGGTGGCCCTGTTGCTCGCCGATGACTGAGCAACTGCTGGGGCCGCGGGCCTGGGGCAAAAGCTGCGGCAGGGCAACACTCAAAGCAACGCCTGACGACTTTCGCGTTACCGAGGTGCTGGATATCGCCCTCAGTGGCGCTGGTGAACACCTCTGGTTGTTGCTTGAAAAGCGCGGCCTGAACACTGAAGAGGTGGCCAGGCAGCTGGCCCGTGCTGCGGGTATCTCGCTGCGCAATGTCAGCTACGCCGGGCTGAAGGACCGTCAGGCGGTAACCCGCCAGTGGTTCAGTTTGCAGTTGCCGGGGCGCGCCGATCCGGATTTCAGTGCGCTGTGGAGCGAGCAGTTGCGTTGCCTTGAGCAGACCCGTCACCAGCGAAAGCTGCAGCGTGGCGCGCACAGTGCCAACAGTTTCTTCATTCGGTTGACCGACCTGCAGGCCGATCAGGCCGAGTTGGATACGCGGCTGCAGATCATCGCCGCTCAGGGCGTGCCCAATTATTTCGGGCCGCAGCGCTTTGGTCGTGACGGTAGCAACCTGCACGACGCCCGCCGTTGGGCCGGGCAGGGCGGCTATCCGCCGGCACGCGGCACACGGTCGCGGTTGCTGTCGACGGCCCGCAGTCTGCTGTTTAACCGGATGCTGGCTAGGCGCGTGGCTGATGGCAGCTGGAACCGCATTCTGGACGGCGACTGTCTGGCCTTTACCAACAGCCGGAGCCAGTTTCCGGCCAGTGAGCTGGCACCTGACGACCCGCGCCCGGCGGCGTTGGATCTGCACCCAACTGCATCGCTTTGGGGAACCGGTGAGCTGGCCAGTAGTGGCGCCACGGCGCAGCTTGAGCAACAGGTTGCAGCGGCAGAACCGGAACTCACTGCGTGGCTGGAAGGGGCTGGCCTAGAGCAAGCGAGACGGATTTTACGCCTCCCCATTCAGGGACTTACGTGGCATTATCCGTCCACCGATTGTCTCGAACTGGAATTTACCCTGCCTACCGGCTGCTTCGCTACGGCGTTGCTGCACGAGCTGCTGGAACTCTCCAGTGCCCCCGGTGGCGGGCTGGAAACGGAAAACTGATGCGAATTCTGATTGCCAACGATGATGGTGTACTGGCGCCGGGGATCAAAGCCCTGCACGGTGCGCTCGCCGATTATGCCGATTGTGTGGTGGTTGCGCCCGCCGAGGACCGCAGCGGTGCGAGCAGCGCCCTGAGTCTGGATCGGCCGCTGCGCCCGTTCACGCTGGAAAACGGCTATATCGGTGTCAATGGCACCCCGACCGATTGCGTGCATCTGGGGCTTAACGCGCTGTTTGAAGACAGCATCGACATGGTGGTTGCGGGCATTAACCTCGGCGCCAACCTTGGCGACGATGTGCTGTATTCCGGCACTGTCGCTGCGGCGCTCGAAGGTCGCTTTTTGTCGCGTCCAGCGATGGCGTTCTCACTGACCGGCCGGCAACCCGACAACCTGCCGACCGCGGCCCATTTCGCTCGGCAGATGGTGGAAGCCCACGATCAGCTCGACCTGCCACCGCGCACGGTTCTCAATATCAACGTGCCGAACCTTCCGCTGGAGCACATCAAAGGTGTGCGCTTGACGCGCTTGGGACATCGCGCCCGTGCCGCCAAGCCAGTGAAGTGGGTCGACCCGCGAGGCAAGGAAGGCTACTGGATCTCGGTTGCGGGCGACGCGGAAGACGGCGGTGAGGGCACCGACTTTCACGCGATCATGCAGGGCTATGTCTCGGTCACGCCGCTACGAGTAGACAAGACTATGTACGAGGTGTTCGACCACCTGGAAAACTGGCTGGACGGACTGGTTTGAGGATGGGACACGACGACCTTTATCGCGCCGGGATCGGCATGACGTCTCAGCGTACACGTGAGCGACTGCTTGAGCGTCTGTTCGAAGAAGGCATACGTAACCTGCATGTGCTGGAGGCGATTCGTCGGACGCCGCGTCATCTGTTCGTCGACGAGGCTCTTTCGCACCGCGCTTACGAAGACACAGCGCTGCCGATTGGCCATAACCAGACCCTATCCCAGCCGTATATTGTCGCTCGCATGACCGAACTGCTGCTTGGTGGTGGGCCGCTCGACAAGGTTATGGAAGTCGGCACCGGCTCTGGTTATCAGACTGCGATTCTGGCCAAGGTGGTTGAGCGTGTATTCAGCGTTGAGCGTATTCTGCCGCTGCAGGAACGCGCCAAGCGGGTACTCAAGGAAATCGACGTGCGCAATGTGGTGTTCCGCCACGCCGATGGCAATTGGGGCTGGCCGCAATACGGGCCGTACGACGCCATCCTGGTCACCGCCGCGCCGGCTGAAATTCCGCGTGAGCTGCTTGGCCAACTGGCCGATGGCGGTCGGCTGGTCATTCCGGTGGGCGAGCATGAACAGCACCTGATGCTGGTAATTCGTCACGGCGACGACTTCACCTATCAGCAGGTCGAGCCGGTGCGCTTTGTACCGCTCCTGGCGGGCGCTATCCACTCCTGATCGACTCAGCAAGGAATCTTCCGTGAAGGAATACCTTTTCATTTTTCTCCGTGGTGTGGCCATGGGGGCCGCCGACGTGGTGCCCGGTGTGTCGGGCGGCACCATTGCGTTTATCTCGGGGATCTATGATCGCCTGCTGGCCGCCATTGCTGCCTGTACCCCGGACAAGCTGGTCTGGCTGCTACGGGGGCGCATTGCGGATACCTGGCGGGCAATCGACGGCGCGTTTCTGGTGACGTTGCTGGCGGGCATCCTCTCCAGCATCGCAACGCTCGCGCGCCTGATTACTTACCTGCTGGCGAATCACGGGTTGCTCGTATGGTCGTTCTTTTTCGGTCTGATTGTGGTGTCGGTCTACCTGGTCGGACGTGAAATCCCGCGCTGGAATCTGGCGGCTATCGTGGCAGCGATGCTCGGCGGTGC
This sequence comes from Halopseudomonas sp., assembly GCF_038130085.1. NCBI lineage: Bacteria > Pseudomonadati > Pseudomonadota > Gammaproteobacteria > Pseudomonadales > Pseudomonadaceae > Halopseudomonas > Halopseudomonas sp. The sequence goes on from NZ_JAYPMU010000006.1 coordinate 145,266, forward strand.
GTTCGCATATCTGATTACCGTTGCCTCGCCGCTAGCCTTGAGCATGACCCCGCTGAACGTTTTTCTTGGCGGCTGCATAGCGATTTGCGCAATGATCCTGCCCGGCATCTCTGGCAGCTTCATCCTGCTGCTGCTGGGGCTTTATTCAGGCGTGCTGCAGGCAGTGAAAAGCGCGGACTTTGGCTTGCTTGGGCTGTTCGCGTTGGGCTGCGTCACCGGGTTGCTGAGCTTCGCGCGCCTGTTGTCATGGCTGTTGCGCCATGCCCGCAGCGTTACGTTGGCGTTCCTGACAGGCCTGCTGGTCGGCTCGTTGAACAAAGTCTGGCCGTGGAAACAAACCCTCAGCTGGCGGGTCAATAGCCACGGCGAGCAGGTGCCGCTGCAGGAGACGAATCTGCTGCCGCATCAATATGCCGAACTGACTGGAGAGCCTTCGCTCTGGCAGGCTGGGTTGGCGTTGATGGTGCTCGGCGTGGTATTAGTGTTGCTATTGGAGTGGTGGGGACGGCGCGCTTCAGCCTGACTGAGAGTTGGATGCGTGCCGCAGGCGAGACTGAACGGGAGCCAACCAGGAATGGGGCTGTGTGTGCGTTACGGGCATGGGGCCGTTGAGCCGTTGAAACGTGCCGGTATAGTGTTATTGGCGGCGCTATTATCCGCCTGTGCCGGGCCATCCGGTACCGTTCCCATTGACGATCGTGGCCGCGGTGGCATGCGTGCGCATACTGTTACCACCGGGTATCACACTGTACAGCGCGGCGAGACGCTGTATCAGATTGCATTCCGCTACGGTTGGGACTGGAAAACCCTGGCCAGCAACAACAATTTGCGTGCGCCCTATACTATTTACCCCGGCCAGCGTATAAGCCTTGCGCGTCGCTCAAATACGCGCATAGCGTCGTCTCCTGTGGTTTCTACACCTCGCGTTACTGCTTTAGCATCAACGCGCAGTCAAACCTCAAGTGTGCGCAGTACCCCTGCTGAAACGAATCCCATCCGCTCTAGCACGAGTGTTTCTGCTTCGCCTGCGCCCACCAGTACAACGCCCGCTAGTTCATCTGCCAGTTCCTCTTCGGCAGGCCCGATCAGTGCGTCGGGCTGGGGCTGGCCGGCACGGGGTCAATTGCTGGCGCGTTTTCAATCAAACGGCAGTTTGAATAAAGGGATTGATATTGCCGGGCAATTGGGTGAGCCTGTCAAGGCAGCAGCTGATGGTGCTGTCGTGTACGCGGGGCGAGGCTTGATCGGCTACGGCGACATGATCATCATCAAGCATGACGAGACCTTCCTCAGTGCCTATGCACATAACAGTCGCCTGTTGGTGAAAGAAGGGGATCAGGTCAAGGTTGGTCAGGTAATTGCCGAGATGGGCAGTAGCGGTACCGACCGGGTCAAGCTGCATTTTGAGATCAGGCGCAAAGGTCAACCTGTAGACCCGTTGGCGTATTTGCCCAGATCTTGATGGTAAGGTGGTACTGAAACAGGTTTGTCATATTCGATAGGCAGTCTGCCAGAACGTGATGGTCCTGTTGCATTGCGACAGTCAGTAGGGACGCACGGCCCAAATGGGGTGGTGGTGTTGGTGGGCTGTGCCGTTACCGCGTTATACCGAAATTGGGGCGCGCATATGGCAGTAAAAAATAAGAAGCAGCCAGACCAGGACGTTGAGCTGAACAGCACGTTGCAAGACAGTGCCATCATGGAAGATGAGGAGGTCAGTGAAATGCCAGTTTCCGTTGACACCAAGCGGATAACGCCGCGCAACCATCGACGCGAGAATGCGTTCGAGTTCACCAAACAGCTGGATGCAACGCAGCTGTATCTCAATGAAATCGGTTTTTCTCCGCTGTTGACCCCCGAAGAGGAAGTGCATTTTGCGCGGCTGGCGCAGAAGGGCGACCCGGCCGGCCGAAAGCGCATGATCGAAAGTAACCTGCGGCTGGTCGTCAAGATCGCCCGGCGTTATGTCAATCGGGGGCTCACCCTGCTCGATCTGATCGAGGAAGGTAACCTCGGCCTGATCCGTGCTGTGGAAAAATTCGACCCCGAGCGCGGCTTCCGGTTCTCGACCTACGCGACCTGGTGGATTCGCCAGACCATCGAGCGGGCGATCATGAACCAGACGCGTACCATTCGCCTGCCGATTCATGTAGTCAAAGAACTGAATATTTACCTTCGTGCGGCCCGTGAGCTGACTCAGAAGCTGGATCATGAACCTTCGCCGGAAGAGATCGCGAACCTGCTGGACAAGCCGGTCGAAGACGTCAAACGTATGCTTGGCCTGAATGAACGGGTCGCGTCGGTTGATATGTCGCTTGGTCCGGATTCCGACAAGACGCTGCTTGATACGCTGACCGATGAGCAGGGTACGGATCCTTGTGATCTGCTGCAGGATGATGATCTCAACGCGAGCATCGACCAGTGGCTGGGCGAGTTGACCGAGAAACAGTGTGAAGTGGTTACGCGGCGCTTCGGTCTGCGTGGTCATGAAAGCAGTACACTGGAAGAGGTCGGCCGGGAGATCGGTCTTACCCGCGAACGGGTTCGACAGATTCAGGTGGAGGCGCTCAAGCGTCTGCGCGACATCCTTGAGCAGCACGGTCTGACCGGTGAATCGCTCTTTCAGTAAGTAGCCAAGATAGCCTTCAGGCGACCAGAAAGCCGTCATGCTTGTGCATGGCGGCTTTTTTGTAATCTCTTTATAGTTGGCGTGGCGCAGGGAGACTGCGCGGCGTCACGGATCGCATTGGAACAGGAGAGAGGAAGATGGAACTGACAACGGTCATCGTGCTGGTAGTGCTGGGCGTTGCGCTGCTTTACGCGATCATGCTGTACAACCAGTTGGTGAGCGTGAAGCACGCGGTCAGCCAAGCCTGGTCCAATATTGATGTGTTGCTGCGTCAGCGCCACGACGAACTGCCCAAGCTGGTCGAGGCCTGCCGCAGATACATGCAACATGAAACCCAGACGCTGGAGCGTGTGATTGCGGCCAGAGGCGCAGTGGCGTCCGCCCGGGCTGACTCGGACGTGAAAGGTGTTGGCCGAGCCGAAACAGCGCTGCGAGCGGGCCTTGGGCAATTGTTTGCGCTGGCAGAGAACTACCCGGACCTTAAGGCCAGTGAGTCCTTCCAGCATCTGCAGGAACGCATCAGCGGCCTGGAAAGCGGAATCGCCGATCGCCGCGAGCTCTATAACGCCGCGGTGAATATCAATAATGTGCGAATTGAGCAATTCCCGGAAGTGCTGCTGGCGCGTCTGTTCACCTTCAAGCCGGCGGAGTTGCTGCAGTTCACCGAGGAAGAAAAGGCCGACGTTGATATTCGGACCCTGTTTTCATGATTAATGTGCACGGCGTACTGCAACTGTCGCCGGCAAACTATTACCTTCTAAGTTCGATCATTACCGCTGTAGCGCTAGTCTGCCTGTACTTCATGCTGACCCGTCTGCGGCGGGCCCGCTGGCTCGAAGACACGCCTACCTCAAAAGTGCGCTCAGCCGCTCAGGGTCTGGTCGAGCTGCAGGGGACGCTGGATGCCGGCGGTCACACGCCGCTTATTTCGCCACTGGGTGAGGTCGATTGCCTGTGGTACCGATTTCGCGTGGAGGAGTATCGCCGCAGCGGCAAGAACGACAACTGGCAAACCGTAGAGCAGGGTGTGTCCGAGCGTCCATTCCTGCTGCGTGATGACACGGGCAGTTGCTGGATCATGCCCAAGGGTGCGGAGGTGCATCCGCGCCAGCGGCGGCGCTGGGAGGGGAGTCAGCGCTGGCCCGGTGGCCGCTCGGTGCGTACCGGCCTGTTGGCGGGCCTCATTGGCAAGCGCTATCGCTATACAGAAGAGTGGTTCACCGAAGGTGAGATGCTGTACGCGCTGGGCTGGTTTGAGAGCCGTGGCGGCGGTCGTGATCAGTTCGATCGCCAGGCCGCTGCGCGACAGGTCATCAGTAGCTGGAAAGCGGACTACGACGACTTGCTTGCTCGCTTTGACCGTAATGGCGACGGCACGCTGGACATGAGTGAATGGGAGCGTGTGCGGCAGGCGGCCGATATTGAGTCGGAGCGGCTGGCGCGGGCGGATGGGCAGCGCCCGCTGGTCCATGCACTGGGTAAGCCGTCACGGCGAGGGTTGCCGTTTATTCTTTCTGACCATCATGAGGCGGACCTGAGCCGTCGTCTGCGCCGTAGTTCACTGTGGAGCCTGGTCGGTTTGGCCGTCAGTGCGCCCCTGGCATGCTGGTTTTGGGTGGCCTAGGTGCTGCGTTTAACTCAGCTCTGACCGCCGAGCCTGGCCGCCCGAGTAACTGTGAACCCAATCAGTGAAGGCTGTTGCCGAGAGCGGGCGACTGTAATAGTAGCCTTGGCCTTCGTTGCAGCCCTGCGCGATGATGTAGGCTTCCTGTTCCGCTGACTCTACCCCTTCGGCGATCACTTCCATGTTCAGGCTGCGGCCCAGTTGGATGATCGCACGAACGATGGTGGCATCGTCTTCATCGACCAGAACGTCCTGCACAAAGCTGCGGTCGATCTTGATCTTGTCCAGCGGCAGGCCGCGCAGATAGCTGAGCGACGAGTAACCGGTTCCGAAGTCATCGATGGCGATCTGTACGCCTGCTTTTTTCAGGCTATTCAGGTGCCCTGCAGCGGCGGAAATATCCTCCATCAGGCCGGTTTCGGTGACTTCCATTTCCAGGCAGCGGGGCGGCAGTTTATAACGCTGGATCAGGTTGGTAACGATCCGTGACAGCTCGCTGTGATGCAGTTGTACGGTCGACAGGTTGACGGCCATGCGCAGATCCGTAAGCCCACTGTCGTGCCAGATACGGAGTTGGCGGCAGGCTTGGTCGAGCACCCATTCGCCGATCTCGATAATGCAGCCGTTCTGTTCGGCCAGCGGAATGAACAGGTCTGGGGGGACCAGTCCGCGCTCAGGGTGATGCCAGCGCAGCAACGCTTCGACGCCGACTACCCGATAGTCGTCGAATGCGACTTGCGGCTGATAGACCAGATGAAACTCGTTGCGCTCAAGCGCGCCGCGCAGTTCTTTATCCAGCTCGCGGCGCACCCGCATTTCGCTGTCGAGGCTGGCGATATAGAACTGATAGCGGTTTCGTGAGCGGGCCTTGGCCAGCATCATCGTCTGCTCTGCCTTCTGCAGCAGCTTCTCGGCGTTATCGCCATCGTCAGGGAACAGGGTGATGCCGATGGTGGCGCGCAGGCTTACGGTGTGCCCACCAATCTCGAACGGGCGGCCCAGATCGTCGAGGATGGTCTGGGCCAGTTCTGCAGCTTCATAAGGCTCATTGACGCCGGTTTGTATCAATGCGAACTGGTCGCCGCCCAGGCGGGCCAGACTACCCAGGCGGCCGCTGTTGGCGCGCAGGCGATCGGCTACGGTCACCAGCAGACTGTCGCCGGACTGATAGCTGAACTGCTCGTTGATTTCCTTGAAATCGTCCAGGCCGCAGCACAGTACGGCGACGCCACGCTGGCGCCGACCGGCATCGCCGAGAATTCGGCTGAGCTGCTCCTGCAGCATGCTGCGGTTTGGCAGGCCGGTCAGGTGGTCGTGCTGAGCCATGTGCAGGAGGTTGGCCTCGGCTTCGCGACGCCGATTGCTGTTGCGCTCAATGGACTCAAGCAGTTCGTTGGCTTTGTTGATCCACAGACCCAGCTCGTTCTTCTCTTGGCCCGGCAACATCGGAATGTGCATCTTGCCCGGGTGATCTGGGTTGATGTCGCTGATACGGCTGATGATGCCAGCCAACGGTTTGGTCAGCAGCAGGTAGTAGAGCAGATATAGTGCCAGAGCCATGGCGATGGCACGCAGGACGCCGGAGAGCAGGATAATCAGTGAGCTTTCGAGGAAATCTTCGCCGTAGGGCGCGGTGTCGAGCACGATGCGCAGGTCGCCATAGTACTCGTTGTACGGCTCTCGGCCGAACAGGCCGACGCTGTAGTGCTGTTCTACGCCAAACAACCAGTCGGTAACACCGCGCACGGGGGAGTCGGCGAGAGGGCGTTCGCGGCTGGCAAGTTGCGTTTCGTCAGGGTGTCCGATGGAGGCAAACCGAACAGCGGGATGTTCGAACAGCCCGCCGATAACCTGCAGCGCCATTTCCCGGTCCAGGCTGTAGACCGCTTGCGTCGCAGGATCTTGGGACATCGCCAGGATTTGTTCGGCGGTGCGGTTGATTTGCTGGCGTTCTTTACGCCAGTCAAATGCGATCTGTCCAAGGCTTAACACCAAACCTACCAGCAACGCCCAAAGCAATACCAGGCGGAGTAGCTTGATGGAGAGACTATGCCGGCGCTCGAGCTTCAACGTCTTCTTATTCCTTTATCCTGATGGATCGCGCGTTTAGGCCATCATGCAGGCAATTCCAGCGCCTGCGCAAGACTCGCAAACCACAATATTCAGGGCCGCGTCATTCGAGTATCGACAATCTGGCGGGTGAGGTCAAAGTGCAATCATTTTAAGGCCCCCAAAAGCACAACACCCTGCCGAGGCAGGGTGTTGTGGGGACGCAAAGTCAGTCAGGATCAGGCAGCGAAATTCTTCGCTACGAAGTCCCAGTTGACCAGGTTCCAGAATGCTTCTACGTACTTCGGACGCGCATTGCGGTAGTCGATGTAGTAAGCGTGCTCCCAAACGTCACAGGTCAGCAGCGGGGTGTCGCCGCTGGTCAGCGGGCAGCCTGCGCCGATGGTGCTGGCCAGGGCCAGGGAACCGTCAGCTTTCTTGACCAGCCAGCCCCAGCCGGAACCGAAGGTGCCGATGGAAACCTTGCTGAACTCTTCCTTGAATGCTGCGAAGGAACCGAACGCCTTGTTGATGGCTTCGGCCAGTTCGCCAGTCGGCTCTCCGCCGCCGTTCGGGCTCAGGCAGTTCCAGTAGAAAGTGTGGTTCCAGATTTGCGCCGCGTTGTTGAACACGCCGCCGCTGGAAGTCTTGATGATTTCTTCCAGGCTCTTGCCTTCGTACTCGGTGCCCGGAACCATGTTGTTCAGGTTCACAACGTAGGTGTTGTGATGCTTGCCGTGGTGGAAGTCCAGGGTCTCTGCAGAGATGTGCGGTTCCAGTGCATTCTTTTCGTAGGGGAGTGCGGGTAATTCAAAAGCCATGGTTTATCTCCATCGTCAGGTATCACGTTCCGGAAACGATCGTATCGTTCGTCTCGACGGCTGGCCTGGGCCGCAAGGGCCCCTGGGCGAACCGTCTACGCCTTCTTGTCGGCAGCTGGTACTCGCTCCGCCGGGCGCTGCCCGTCTTGCGATCGGGAAGCCCCGATCATAGCACCTGAATGTGTCGCTATCCACGCACCTTCCATGTGGTTTTAGGACGTCCAGACGGTCTGCAGCGCGGGTTTTGCCAGCGACCAGGCAATCGCCAGCATCATCGCCGCGACTGCGATGTCGATACAGCGCCAGGTAATGGGGCGGTGCAGTACCGGAGCAAGGCGCGCCGAGCCGAGTGCCAGCAGCGTGAACCAAAGAATCGATGCGCTGGCTGCGCCGAGGGCGAACACCAGCGGCAGGCTATGTTGCGCGGCGAGGCTGCCGATCAGGACCATGGTGTCGAGATAGACATGGGGGTTGAGGAGGGTGACGGCCAGGGTCGACATCAGCACGGTGCGGCGTGAACGCGATGGTGCGTGCATGGCCTCCAGGCCACGCGGAGAAAGGGCGCGCATCAACGCCTGCAGTGCGTAGACGGTGAGGAAGGCTACTCCGCCCCAGCGAGTGATTTCCATTGCCAGCGGGTGGGCCTGCAACAGTGCAGCGAGGCCGAAGGTTCCTGCGAGAATCAGGATGGCATCGCAGGTCATGCAGATCAGTGCGACGCTGATGTGATGTTCCCGGCGCAGGCCTTGGGCGAGCACAAAGGCGTTCTGCGCACCGATGGCCATGATCAGGCCGGCGGCGGCGATTAGTCCGCTGAAATAACTGTAGAAAAGCGAGGGCATGGTGGGCTCCGACTGAAAACGGCGCCAGTGTGCAGTAGATTGTGAGATTAGAAAAAACAATAATGCTGATATCGCATTAGGAAAAATGATCATGCTGGATTACAAGCTTCTGGCCGCGTTGGCTGCGGTGGTCGAACAGGGTGGCTTCGAACGGGCGGCCAGCGTGCTGGGGCTTTCCCAGTCAGCAATTTCGCAGCGCATCAAGCTGCTGGAGGCGCGGTTGGGCGCACCGGTGCTGGTCCGTGCGACACCGCCTCAGGCAACCGCTGCAGGGCAGCGGTTGCTTAACCATGTTCAGCAGGTACGACTGCTGGAGCGAGACCTGCGTCATGACCTTCCGCAGATCGCCAGCGACGCAGGCCGTACTCGGCTGAGGGTGGCGCTCAACGCGGACAGTCTGGCGACCTGGTGGGCGGCGGCGGTTGCGCCATGGTGTGAGCGCGAGCGGGTACTGCTGGACCAGCAGCTGGAGGATCAGGATGTGGGCCTCAGGCGCATGCGCAGTGGTGAGGTCGCGGCATGCGTGTGCGCCGTAGAGCAGCCGGTTGCAGGGGCTCGGAGCCTGTTGCTGGGCGAGATGCATTATCTCGCGGTGGCCAGTCCGGCGTTTATCCAGCGTCACTTCCCCAATGGGTTGGCACAGGCGGATGTGCGCAGTGTCCCCGCTGTTGTCTATGGCCCGGATGATCAGTTGCAGCATCGGTTTGTCCGGCAACTGGGTGTGGACGGCGATTTTGAATATCACCTGTGTCCGTCGTCTGAGGGGTTTGTGCGGATGCTGGAGGCCGGAGTGGGTTGGGGAATGGTGCCCGCGCTGCAAATCACTGACGCCTTGGGTAATGGTCGTTTGCAGGAGTTGCTGCCTGGGTGGTCGCAGCCCGTGCCGCTGTATTGGCACTACTGGCGCACGGGTGGGCAGTTGCTGGAGGGGCTGACTGCGGAGCTCGCGCGCCGGGCACCGGCCCTGCTGGCCTCCGGCGCGTGAGACGGCCGATGCTACTCGATGTGCATGGGGCCTGAGCCCGGCAGCTTCTCGATGCAGTCCGGGCCCAGCAGTCGCGATGGCGTGTAATAGCCGGGCGCTGCTTGGTTTTTCAACAGAAAAGTTACCGCATGCAGCGCCCCTTCAACGGTAACGTCGTAGGCGTTCGCGGTCTCGATACGGGCTACCACCTTCTTGCCTGCCCGGTTCTGCGCCTCTCCCCAGACGTAGCAGCGGGCCGCTTCCCGCTGGTGGTGATCAGGGCCGTGGATGCGTCGGGCAACGAGATATTTGAGCAGTGCCTGGACTGGGGGAAGCCCGAGTAGCGGGCGAAAACGATCAAGCCCGCGCAGGCGCGCGGCCGCACTCGGTGCCATGGGGATAAACACTTCGATGTCGTCGATGCCAGTGGTAAACCAGGCAGTGGCGATATCGCCCCAAGGAATGGTGACGGCGTGCTTGGTGCCGTTGCCAAAGTCGATCTCGCGACTCTGGTAGGCCAGCGGCACCGTCTGAATGCGATCGTCCTTGCGAATACGTCCGCCGTATTTGAGGCCCTCAACCGAGGTTCTTGCGGTGCCCGGAGACAGGGAGCTGACCGTGTCGAAACCGAGCGCCAGGCGGTCGGCGTCGTGCAGGGCCAGCTTCAGCTGCGCCGCTATACAGTCGGTCGGGATGACATCAAAGCCAACGCCGGGACAAATTACGATGCCAGCCTGTTCGGCCTCGGCCTGGCGGCTTTGCGCTGCGACGAAAACATCAATCTCGCCGGTGATGTCCAGGTAGTGACAACCGCTGGCTAAGCACGCATCGATCATCGGCTGGCTGGTGGCGGAAAAGGGGCCGGCGCAGTGCAGTGTGACCCGGATATCTTTCAGGCCGTTGCGTACTTCGTCTGGCTGGCGCAGGTCAAAGCAGCGAAATGGCAGTTGCAGCTCATCTGCGAGCGCTTTGATGGCGTGTTTATCCCGCCCGGCAAGTACCGGTTTCAGGCCTCGCTTGACGGCCGCCTTGGCCAGCAATCGGCCCGTGTAGCCGTTGGCGCCGTAGATCATCCATTGCTGCATGCACTTGCTCCTGAATCACCGGGAGCAATCAGAGTAATGGCTCGGGCTGACTTCTGCCAGCGGCTGACCGCCGGTCTGTGTGCTCAGCCGCGAATGACCTGGCCGCGATAGATGCGAACGCTGCCGCTGGGAGCTTCACCGCGCTCGGCCTCGGCTTCGAGCCGGGCAATATTTTCTTCGCGGTGCTGGAATTGGCGGGAGGCAATCGCCCCCTGCGCTAGCGGCGATGGGCCGTGATCTTCGGTGCCGGGTTTCACCATGTCGGCCAGGCGCGAACCGAGCTCGCGGATTTCTGCTGAAGTGCAGTCTCGGCTCAGACCTATCATGCTCTCTACCGCGTCCGGGTCACCCAGGCGAATGGTCACGCCCAAGGTGCGCTTGATCTGCCGGCGCAGTGCCGTCATGCAATCCAGTGTGGCGCGGTTGAACTGTGCTTCTGCAATCATGCTCATACCCCCCGTAGGTCGTTGGCTGCAAAAGGTGTTATAGCCAAGTCTATTTTCCGCAAGCAGAATGTGTACCAATGTCTGCGCAGGGGCGGATAAATGCTGTTTTGCTGCGGTCAAAGGCCGTTGGCAGGTGTTTTTATGTCATGTTGTGCGGCCTGGTGGTGCATCGCTGCACCGCTCTGGCGCAAGGGTTTCAGGGTATTAATGCTGAGAGGGTGAGATGAAGGAACCGGAGTTGGGTGAGCTGCCAAGCCTCAGTGCGACGCGTGACAGCCATGACAATGAGCGTTTTTCCAAGGCGGCGACTGGCACCTACGCGACCCGCGCCGATGGGGTGGGCGCCGGTGCGTCGAGCGCCGAAGCGCTGCGAGCCGATCCCGTCGCGAAAACGGCTGCGTCTGGAAACGGGCCTTTGTGGGCGCTGTGCGCTGCGTTGACCCTGGCATTGCTGGGGCTGGGGTACTGGACCCATCAGCAGCAAAGCTTGTTGCGTCAGCAGCTGGTGGCAACTCAGAACAGTTTTGCCCGGATCAGTGAAGAAGCCTCCGGGCGAATCCAGGATATCACCGGCAAGGTCTCGGCCACCGAGGACTCCTTGGGTGCTGCCGAGCAGGATCGCAAGGCCCAGTTGGTGCGGATCGAGGAGTTGCTGCAGACCCTGCGTAAAGAGCAGGGCGAGCACAAACAGCAATTGAGCGCCTTGCAGCAGGCTGATCAGCGCAGCAGTGAGCGAGTCAGTGCGCAGCAGACTGCCATTGTGGCGCTGCAGGAGAGTACTGCCAGTATGCTGGCCGAGAGCAAGCAGCGCGCCGAGAGTGTGACCGCCTTGCAACAGCAGCTCACGCAATCTGAGCAGACTGTGCAGCAAATCAAAGAACAGGTGAGTGCTCTGGCAGTCATCCAGTTGCAGCTGGGTCAGCACGCTGAGCAGTTGGACGAGCAGAAGCGGGCGCTGACCGCGTTGCAGAACAAGGGCAACGATGAGGCGCTGCAGGCCATGCGTGCTGAACTGGATCGCCGTATGGCGGCGAACGATCAGGCCTTGCAGGCGATTGACAGCTTCCGCCTGCAGACCAACCGCAGTCTGAATACCCTGCAGAGCCAGGTAGCCGCGCTGCACGCGCAGGTCGAAGGTAACTGATGAACTTCCTCGCCCACTTGCTGCTCGGGTCGCAGTCCCCGGAACAGGCGCTGGGCAGCATGTTGGGTGATTTCGTCAAAGGGCCGGTGCACCAACTGGATCTGCCGGAGTCGGTGCGAGAAGGGATCGTGTTGCATCGGCGCATCGACAGCTATACCGATGCCCATCCGCTGGTGCTGCAGAGCAAGGCCAGGGTGAGCGCCGAGCGCAGGCGCTTCGCCGGCATTCTGGTCGACATGTTCTATGACCACCTGCTGGCGCGGCACTGGTCGCGCTTTGCGGATCGACAGCTAGAGGACTTCACCCGGGACGTGTACCAGCAATTGCGGGCACAACGTGAATGGATGCCCGAGCGTGCCTGGACGGTAGTGCATTACATGAGCGAGCAGGACTGGCTCAGCAGCTATGCCGAACTGGCGCACCTGCATCGGGCCGTCGACAACATGGCGCGGCGCCTGCGCCGGGAAAACGCCCTCCCGGGCGGGGTCGCCGAACTGGAGGCCGCCTACGACGGCTTTGAGGCCGACTTTCTTGCCTTTATGCCTGAGCTGCAGCGCTACGCTGAAGCTCAGGCCGCCGCCTTGACCTCAGCCGGTTCGCTGGTGATCTTGCCGTCATCCAACCCCAGCGCCTGACTGACTGCCGTATGGGCGTTGCGCGCCAGTTGGTTGCGGTTCTGGCTGGTGCTGTCCTGCAGCGGCAGGAACTGCACTTCAACCTCGATATCCTTCGAACCAAGCAGGCGCCACAGGTGCTGCGAGAACTCGTCGTCATCGATGAACGGGGCGATATCGTCGCGCTCGTCGGCGTAGCGGTAGGCAACGGCGACCGGTTGGGTCGGCACCTGCGCATCAATCGCTGCTGACAGCAAGCGGCCGTGGAAGGTTCGTACCCGATCCCCGGCTGTGGTGGTGCCTTCGGCGAAGATCACCAGACTGCGATTGGCGTTGAGTACGCTGGTGAGTTGCTCCTGCACGCTGGCTGAGGTGCCTTGACCGCGCTGGATGAAACAGGTGCCGGCAGCGCTGGCCAGCCAGCCGATCACCGGCCAGCTACGGACTTCGGCCTTGGACAGAAAGTGCACCGGCGCCTGCGCGCCGAGCACGACGATGTCCAGCCAGGATACGTGGTTGCTGACCCAGAGTGCCGTGGCGGCAGTGGGTTTACCGCTGACCTTGACCTGCAGCGGCAGGATGCGAATCAGATTGCGCATCCACCAGCGGGTCAGCTTCTGCCGCTGCTGGTCGACACTGGCCGGGCGCAGCCATTGCATCAATTGCGCCCAGCACACCAGCAACAGGCCACAGCTGATCCAGCCGATCACAGCGATCAGGCGCACGCCCCGGCGGGGCGTGTTTACCGAGCGGCCAGTCATGCTCAGCTCGCCTTGAAGTGGCGCGCGTAGCGCGGGCACAGCTGTTCGCGGCGCAGCAGGATGAATACATCTGCACAGTTGAATTCAGGGTCCCAGCAGGGTTCGCCGCAGATTTTGGCGCCCAGGCGCATGTAGGCTTTGAGTAGCGGCGGCAGCTGCGCAGTGACGTTGTCTGGCAGGCTGCGCTCTGGCAGCGGCAGGCGGGGAATGGCGTTGAGAAATTCGCGGCACAGGTAGCGACTGCGCAGGCGCTGCATGATCGCGTGGGCCTGGATACCGCCATCGTGCATCTCGATGCTGGCGCAGCCCATCAGGTAGCTGTAGTTGCGCTCGTTCATAAGTTGCGCGAGACCAGACCAGAGTACCGAGATGGTTGCTCCGTTGCGGTAGTCGGCGTGGACGCAGGTGCGGCCGATTTCCATGACGTCGCCGCGCAGGTCGGTCAGACCGACCAGCTGGAATTCACTTTCGCTGTAGAAACCGCCGGCACCGCGGGCACGCTCGCTGTCGAGGATGCGCGTGGTGGCGACCACCTCGCCGGTGCGCTGGTCGCGGACGATCAGGTGTTCACAGTGCAGGTCGTAGTGATCCTGGTCGAGTCCTTGTTCGGCGCCGTGCAGGTTGGCACCACACTCTTCGCCAAACACGCGGTAGCGCAGGGCCTGGGCGGCCCGCAGGCTGGATGGGTCTGCGGCCAGCTCTACCGTCAGGCAGCGGTTGGCGGATTCTTCAAAAGCAAGGGCTGCATTTGTCATGGACACCTCCGTCCGGGCATCTTCAGTGATGTTCAGGCTGAGGCTATGGCGTTGCAGTGTCAGGCTTGTGAACAAGTGGTGACGTTCGTGTGACGGTCGCTTCTCTTGATGCAGGTCACTGGTGGTCGGGGCTGGCGCAGATACACTCGCGGCACTCTCTCCCTACATGCAGGTTAAGGTGATCGACTATGGCAAGCCCGCCCCGAGTGTTGTTCGACAATGGTTCGCATCAGGTATTGTGTTTCGATCAATTGGTCACCGGCGACGGCGTGCAGTCAAACCAGTTTCTGATCATCGATCATGACCAGCATGCCTTGCTGGACCCGGGCGGAGATCTCACCTATACGCCGTTGTCCATGGCGGTCAGTCGCTACATCCCGCTGCGGGAGCTGACCTACGTGTTCGCCTCGCATCAGGACCCGGACATCATCGCGTCGCTGGATAAATGGTTCCTGCATACCAATTGTCGGGTGGTCTGCTCCAAGTTGTGGGCGCGTTTTCTGCCGCACCTGAGTGCGGGCTTTCTGACCAAGCACACCGGCATGACCACCACCGAGCGGATGATCGCCGTGCCGGATCGTGGCATGGATGTGCCGCTGGGGCAGACCGTGCTCAAGGTGCTGCCAGCGCATTTTTTGCATTCGGTAGGTAATCTGCACTTCTATGATCCGATCAGTGGCATCCTGTTTTCCGGCGATATGGGGGCATCCATGGTCGACGATGCGGAACCTGTCACCGACTTTGCTGCCCACAAGAGCACGATGGAAGGGTTTCATCGACGCTACATGGCTGGCAACAAGGCCTGCCGTCTGTGGGCCAACATGGTCCGCCAGCTGAAGCCGAAGATGATCGTGCCACAGCATGGACGGCCGTTCGCTGACCCGGATACCATCTCGGCGTTCCTCGACTGGATCAGTAACCTGGAATGCGGCCTCGATCTGTTAACGCAGGAGGACTACCGCATTCCCTCGTAAGACAGGGAGTGACATGACTGCGCGGGTGTACCAGTGGCGAACCGGTAACCGGTTCGACCTGATGATCGACGGTGACAACTTCTTTCCACGTATCCTGGCGGCGCTCGATCAGGCGGTTGAGCGTATCGACATTGAACTCTATCTGGTGGACTCCGGGCGCAGCACACGGCAGTGGCTGGATGTGCTGCAGCGCGCGCGGCAGCGCGGGGTGCAGGTGCGCTGCCTGCTCGATGCGATTGGTACTGACGGGTTGAGTCGCAGCGAGCAGCGCGAGCTGGAGGAGATGGGTGTCGAGCTGCAGTTCTACAACCCCACCAGTCTGTTCAGCGGCCGCCGTCTGTTTCATCGCGACCACCGTAAACTGTTCATCGTTGACCGACGTTACGCCTACGTCGGTGGTACCGGTATCACTGATCCCTTCTGCCAAATTGACCCGAAAACCGGCAAGACGCCCTGGCACGAGCAGATGCTGGAAGTCGAAGGGCCGGTGGTCGAAGACTGGGTCGATCTATTCGAGCGTATGTGGCAGCAGGGCGGACGCCGCGAGAAGCGCGGCCTGTCAGTGGTGCGGCGGGCGCATATACCGCGGGTACCGGCAGGCGGGCAGGGGCATGGTCGCGTCTCCTACATCGGTGCGCGTGAGCAGAAGGAAGTGGTGGTGTCGCTGCTTGCGGCATTGCGCCGGTCTGAACAGCGGGTCTGGCTGGCAACGCCGTACTTTCTTCCCTCATGGCGCATTCGTCGGGCACTGGCGCGGGCAGCCAAACGCGGAGTTGATGTGCGCCTGCTGCTATGCGGTATGACCATCGACCACCCGCCGGTTCGCTATGCGGGCCAGCGTTTCTACACCCGGCTGCTCAAGGCCGGGGTCAAAATCTATGAATACCAGCCGCGTTTTACTCACCTGAAAACGGCGTTGGTAGACGACTGGGTGTCGCTCGGCTCCTGCAACTTCGATCACTGGACGCTGCACTGGAATCTGGAGGCCAACCAGCAAGCGGTTGACCCGGATTTGGCGCAGGCGGTCGCTGACAGCTTCGAGCAGGACTTTGCCGAAAGCTACCTGTGGACGCTGGCTGGCTGGCGCCAACTGGCGTTGTGGCATCGGTTCAAGATTCGTTTCTGGGGGCAGATCAATCGATCGGTGATGTGGCTGTTCGGCATTCCGCGTTGAGCGAACAGCCTGTACCGGCCCCGGTTGGGGCCGGTAGCGGGGTCGATCAGGCAAATACTGGCTTGCGCTTTTCCATAAAGGCGGTCAGTGCTTCCTTGGCCTCTGCACCGCCCAGCAGCTGGGCGAAGTGCTGGCCTTCGGTTTCCATTACCTCGTCCGCGGTTTGGCTGATGCCAGCGCGGATCAGTTGTTTGGTCAGGCGAACCGAGCTCGGTGGCTGTTCGGCGATACGCAGCGCAGCCTTGCGGGCAGCCTGTAGTACCGCTTCACCGGCTGGCAGCGCCTGATTGACCAGGCCAATTTCGGCTGCGCGGGTGCCACTGATCTCCTCGCCCAGCAGCAGCAGTTCGGCGGCGCGTGGGTGACCCAGCAGGCGCGGCAGCAGGAAGCTGGAGCCTGCTTCCGGGCATAGCCCCAGGTTAACGAATGGCATCTTCAGGCGAGCGTTTTCGGCTGCATAGATCAGGTCGCAGTGCAGCAGCATGGTGGTACCGATGCCGACAGCGGGGCCATTGACCGCCGCGATCAGCGGCTTGCTGGCGTGGCAGATCGCTTTGAGGAAGATGTACACCGGGCTGTCAGTGCCGCTGCGTTCGTTCTTGATGAAATCGGCAACGTCATTTCCGCTGGTGAAGCATTCGGTGCTGCCCTGGATGACTACGGCGCGGATACTGGCGTCGTCCTGCGCGGCATTGATGGCCTCGCCCATGGTGCCGTACATCTCACGGGTCAGGGCATTTTTCTTGTCGGCGCGGTTCAGGGTCAGGGTCAGTACGCCCTCGCTGCGGTCGATCAGCAGGTGTTCGCTCACGGTGTACTCCAGTTGTTGTTCGGTTCTTGAGGTGGCATGCATGGTCGCATGCTTTTTACGCCCAACCCAGAACCCTGCGTCTGACGAATGCACCTGCATAAACGCGAGATTATGCGGTGTACTCAGGTGTTGCGGCTGAGGAAGGCTTCGTCGAGGACCTGACGGCCGGGCAGCCCGGCCATGAATAGCGGCTTGCGCAGCCGCTCGACGAACGCGGGAGAGCCGCAGATCAGCGCCTGCGCGCCACGCCCGGGAGAGCGCAGACGGCGCAAATCTGCGTCCAGCTCGCTGCGCGGTCGCAGCTGCAGGCGCAGCTGAGGATGCTGATCCGCCAACTGCTCCAGCGCGGATTGCAGGTAGCAGGGAGTGCCGTCGGCCTGCCAGTGCCAGAGTTGAATGGGCGCATTGTGCTGAGCGGCGAGGGCGCTGCGGGCGATCGCTTGCAGGGGCGCGAGGCCGGTGCCGGATGCCAGCAACAGTAACGGTTGATCGTGCCACGCTGGATCGTAGGTCAGATGCCCACTGGGAGCGCCCAGGTGGCAGGTGCTGCCGAGTGGCAGGTCGCGCAGGGCGCTGCAAAAGGCGCTGTTCTCGCGGTCTTGCAGGTGAAATTCGAGTAGCGGTTCGCCGGGCAGGCTAGCCAGTGAGAACGTGCGTGCCAGCTGGCGTGTAAGCCAGATGACCGCGTGTTGGCCAGCCTGATATCGGATGGCGCGGGCCGGCCGCAGCAGCAGGCGAATAACATTGCCTGGCAGTTGTTCAAACCGCTCAAGGGTTGCCGGCAGACCATCGCTTGCAGGGTCGTGCAGGTGTAGCTGCAGGTCCTGTTCTACTCGGCACTGGCAGGCGAGCAGCCAGCCGTCGGCCTGCTGCTGAGCAGACAGCCCTAGCTGGGCGCCGCCGAGGTCGGCCGGTTTCAGGCTTTGTACCAGACAGCTGTGGCAGTGGCCGGCACGGCACGACCAATTGATTGGCAGGTCGGCCTGACGCAGGACGTCGAGCAGGTTGCTGCCGACGGCAACCTGCAGGTGACGGTCCTTGATCTGAATCTCAGGCATAGCTTGGCTGGTACATCTCGCTGCGGTTGCGCCCGCTGTTCTTGGCCAGATAAAGCGCCTGATCGGCATCGTTCAGGCACACCTCGAAATCATCCTCCGGCTGCAGCAGGGCCAGGCCAGCGGAGAAGGTGCAGTGTACGCCTTCGGGCAGGGCGTCAAACACCTGCTCGGCAAACCTCAGACGCAGGCGCTCAACGCATTGATACAGGGCGTCAGCGTTGGTATTGCCCAGCAGCAATACGAACTCTTCTCCGCCAAAGCGCGCAATCAGGTCGTCATCGCGCAAACTGGACCTGGCCAGCTCGGCAAAGCCTTGGAGAACGTCATCTCCGGCAGCATGGCCGTACAGGTCATTGATGCGTTTGAAGTGATCAAGATCGATCAGCGCAACGCCCATCTGCTGGGTTGGACGCATCAGCGTCATTCTGCGTTGGGCTTCCTGAATAAAGTGTCGGCGGTTGGCCAGTCCGGTCAGCGAATCGGTAGTGGCGAGGTTTTGCAGTTGGCCCATCATGCCGCGCAGGGTTTCCTGGTGTGCCTGCAACGTATTGTGGCGTTGCTGCAGGCGTTCCCGCAGTTCGCGGATATAGCTGGCGGTCATGCTCAGTCCGACCAGAAAGCAGGCGAGGATGAACCACTCGACCAGGTTAAGTGTGAAGTTTTGGGTGTCTGGCTGGTAGTAGTGCTCGATGGTGATGACTGCACCAAAGCAGGCCAGTGCCAGCCCCGCGTGAATCAGGAAGTCCCGGCGCGATAGCTGGAAGATGCCGAAGACTAGGATATTGGCGTAGATCATGATCAGGCTGCCGCGCAGCGGCCCGGCGAAGGCGAGCAGGTAGGTGATCAGCAGGATCGCCACGGCAATCTGGGCGTTGGTCATGCTCGGGTCTTTGAAACGCAGATTCCAGTCGCTGCGAATCAAGGCGAGGAATACCGCCTGGGTGCCTACACCCAAGCCGATGTGGCTCAGCATCAGCCAGATTGACCCCTGATACTGCCCGACAAACCAGGCCACGCTGATCACCACATAGGTGATCAGATAGTTGAGCTGCGCCAGGTAGAAACGCTGCAGCCTCAGGTGTTGGAATTTTTTGTTCTGTGCATCCTGCAGATCGGTCACGCCCGGTGCCTCTCTTTCCAATGATGGCATTATGACGTCAATTTATCGATTGATGGCTGTATTGCAAGTCCTTTTCATTTTTCCTGCGGTAACTGTGACGCTTTTCCCGCTCGCCGCCCGGACGCGCGGTACTTGTCGTTCCCGCCGACAGGGGACAACGTAAGAGGTTGTTTCGCGCTTCCCAAGCTCAGGTATACTTGCCAGCGCATTTTTTCAGGCCAGCCGGCCGTTCTGTCGGCGCCTGCCTGATTCCGTGAGCCTGACCCGGCGTATGTCGAGGTCCGGCGGTCAAATAGAGGAGCCTGTCCGAGCATGGCCGTTATCAAGCAAGACGATCTGATCCAGAGCGTAGCCGATGCGCTGCAATACATTTCCTACTACCACCCCGTGGACTTCATCCAGGCTGTGCACGAAGCCTACGAGCGTGAAGAGTCCAAGGCGGCGAAGGATGCCATTGCGCAGATTCTGATCAACTCCCGCATGTGTGCTACCGGCCACCGTCCGATCTGCCAGGACACCGGTATCGTGACTGTGTTCGTCAAGGTCGGCATGAACGTCAGCTGGGACGGCGCCACCATGAGCCTGGACGACATGATCAACGAAGGCGTGCGCCGCGCCTACAACAACCCGGACAACGTTCTGCGTGCCTCTATCCTGGCCGACCCGGCCGGCAAGCGCACCAACACCAAGGACAACACGCCGGCGGTTATCCACTACCAGATCGTCCCGGGCGACAAGGTAGAAGTCGATGTGGCTGCCAAGGGCGGCGGATCCGAGAACAAGTCCAAGATGGTCATGCTCAACCCGTCCGACTCGATCGTTGACTGGGTCGTCAAGACCGTCCCGACCATGGGCGCTGGCTGGTGCCCGCCGGGCATGCTCGGCATTGGTATCGGTGGTACCGCAGAGAAGGCTGCGGTGATGGCCAAGGAAGCGTTGATGGATCCGATCGACATCCATGAACTGCGCGCCCGTGGCCCGCAGAACCGCGCTGAAGAGCTGCGTCTGGAAATCATGGACAAGGTCAACGCACTGGGTATCGGTGCGCAGGGTCTGGGCGGTCTGACCACCGTGCTGGATATCAAGATCAAGGATTACCCGACCCACGCAGCCAGTCTGCCGGTATGCATGATCCCCAACTGCGCCGCGACCCGACACGCGCACTTCGTGCTCGACGGCAGTGGTCCGGCTGAGCTGAAAGCGCCGCCGATGGACGCCTACCCGGAAATCACCTGGGAAGTGGGCGAGGGCGTGCGCCGCGTTAATCTCGACACCGTTACCCCGGAAGACGTGCTGAGCTGGAAGAGCGGCGAGACCGTGCTGCTGTCCGGCAAGATGCTGACTGGCCGTGACGCTGCGCACAAGCGCATGGTCGACATGCTGAACAAGGGCGAAGAGCTGCCGGTTGATCTCAAAGGCCGCTTCATTTACTACGTTGGCCCGGTTGACCCGGTGCGTGACGAGGTTGTTGGACCGGCTGGCCCGACCACCGCGACCCGCATGGACAAGTTCACTCGTCAGATCCTTGAGGCGACTGGCCTGCTGGGCATGATCGGCAAGTCCGAGCGCGGCCCGATTGCCATTGAAGCGATCAAGGACCACAAGGCGGTCTATCTGATGGCGGTGGGCGGTGCGGCGTATCTGGTTGCCCAGGCGATCAAGAAAGCCGAGGTTATCGCCTTCCCCGAGCTGGGCATGGAAGCGATCTACGAGTTCGACGTGCAGGATATGCCGGTCACCGTTGCGGTCGACAGCACCGGCGAATCCGCGCACATCACCGGCCCGCAGATCTGGCAGAAGAAAATTGCCGAAAGTCTGGCGGTCGAGATCAAGTAAGACTCTCTGTGGTAACCGAAGCCCCGCCTGGTGCGGGGCTTTTTTATGCCTGTGTTCCAAGGCGGCGCGTAAGCCAGTAATCGATGCTCACCCAGCGTCCGGCGCCGGTGAAAAACAGACTCAACAGCATCACGAAGTAGGTGGCCGCGAATTCAATGCCGTTGTTGAGGATGACCAGGCGTCCGCTGCTGGTGAGCCAGTCGTAGTTACCATGCTCTTGGAGCAGCGCACGAGCACGTGTCAGCTTTGCGGCAGATTCCTGAACCCGCTCGTTGGCAAATAGTGAACTCGGATCGGCGATGGCTTGCCAGCCGTGCGGCCAGTGCACGGTAAACAAGGCTACCAGCATGGTGATCATGAGCGGGATGCTGGCCCAGCGAACAGCCAGTCCGGTCAGAAGCAGGATTGCTCCCATCAGCTCGGTCAGTGTCGCCAGCCATGCCATGAGGGCGGGTAGGGGCAAGCCGAGGCCGACATCGAACCAGTCGATGGTCGCATCCATGTGCGCGAGCTTGCGGCTGCCGGCCATCCACATGACGGGCGCGAGGTACAGGCGAATGAGCAGCGGTGCGAAAAAGTCGAGGGTACGGCAGGTATCAAGCGCGTGTTGTGCGCGAAAAAACAGTGTTGGCATGCATCGAGTCCTTTAGCGAGACGGCGCCGAAGGCGCCGAACTGGCTAAAGGACGCGCGATTCCCAGTGGTGTTACACCAGTCGCTCACCGACATGCAGCAGCTTCATCGAGTTGGTGCCGCCGCGGGAGTTGTAGACATCGCCCTTGGTCAGGATCACCCAGTCGCCGGGCTGCACGTGCCCTGCCTGCAGCAGACAGTTCACGGCGGCCTGGTTGATGTCGCTTGGGGCCATTTCTGCGGGATTGAAGCGGATGGCCTGCACGCCGCGCATCAACGATACCCGGCCCAGCGTCTGGCTGTTCGGAGACAGGGCGAAGATCGGCAGATGTGAGCGGATACGCGACATGATCAGCGGGGTATAGCCACTTTCGGTCAGGGTGATGACCGCAGTAACGCCGGGGAAGTGGTTGCCCGCATACATGGCAGCCAGCGCGATGGTTTCATCGCAGCGCTCGAACTCCTGATACAGCCGATGGCCGGAACGCTTGCTGACCGGCTGGCGCTCGGCGCCGCGGCAGACGCGATCCATCGCCGCGACCGCTTCAACCGGGTAGCTGCCGGCGGCAGTTTCGGCGGACAGCATCACCGCGTCGGTGTAATCCAGCGCGGCGTTGGCAACGTCGGAGACTTCGGCGCGGGTCGGCAGCGGGCTGGTAATCATCGACTCCATCATCTGGGTCGCGGTGATCACTGTCTTGTTCTGCTTGCGGGCGCGGCTGATGATGTGTTTCTGAATGCCGACCAGCTCGGCATCACCGATTTCCACACCCAGGTCGCCGCGCGCCACCATGACTGCATCACTGGCCTGAATCAGCCCGTCGAGTGCAACATCGTCGGCAACCGCTTCGGCGCGCTCGATCTTGGCCACCAGCCAGGCGTCGGATTCGGCGTCGCGCAGCAGTTTGCGGGCCAGATCCATATCCGCTGCATCGCGTGGGAACGATACGGCCACGTATTCCATCTGCAGCTCGGCGGCGAGGTTGATGTCGGCGCGGTCCTTGTCGGTCAGAGCCGGCGCAGACAGGCCGCCACCGCGGCGGTTGATACCCTTGTTGTTCGACAGCGGGCCACCGGTGGTGACCTTGCAGCGCACCTCGTCGTGGCCGACGCTTTCTACCAGCAGGACGACGCGGCCGTCGTCGAGCAGCAGCTCATCGCCGGCGCGGCAGTCCTGCACCAGCTCGGGGTAGTCGAGACCGACAATATCGTGGTTGCCGCCATTCAGATCGTGACTGGTCGACAGTCTGAAGTGATCGCCGACGTCTAACTGAATTGGGCCATCGGCAAAGCGTCCGATGCGGATTTTTGGCCCTTGCAGGTCGCCGAGCAGAGCGACATGCTGGCCTTGTTCTGCGGCGATTTCGCGTACCAGCTGCGCACGCTGTCGGTGTTCGTCAGGGCTGCCGTGGGAAAAGTTCAGGCGGGCGACATTCATGCCGGCAGCAATCAGCTCGGCGATTTTTTCGGGGCTACTGCTTGCCGGCCCAAGGGTGGCGACAATCTTCGTACGACGCAGCGACATTCAGGGGTCCTTGTGCGGCTGGGTTGGGGAGCGCACTACAATAGACCATAATGCGGGGTCACGGGTAGGTACAGTGACCAACGAGTCAGGAGAGGCTGGATGCACGCAGTAGTGAGCAGGGTAACCGAGCGACTCAAGGCGCGTAGCGCGCGTTCCAGAGCGGCCTATCTGGCGCAGATGGGCGATGCTCCGGCCGGTCGTCAGGGGCTTTCCTGCGGCAATCTGGCTCACGGTATGGCCGCCTGTCCGGCACAGGACAAGCAACGGCTGACACTGCCTGATGAGGTCAACATCGGTATCGTTACCGCTTACAACGACATGCTCTCGGCGCACCAGCCCTACGAGCGTTACCCTGAATTTCTGCGACATCATTTGCGTCGCCTGGGCGCAACCGGGCAGGTTGCTGGCGGCGTGCCGGCGATGTGTGATGGCGTCACTCAGGGCGAGCCCGGCATGGAGTTGTCGTTGGCCAGCCGTGATGTGATCGCCATGTCGACCGCTGTGGCGCTCTCGCACAACATGTTCAACGCCACGCTGTGTCTCGGCATTTGCGACAAGATCGTTCCGGGCCTGCTGATGGGCGCGCTGCGCTTCGGCCACCTGCCCACCGTGTTCGTGCCTTCCGGCCCGATGTCCAGCGGCCTGCCCAATAGCGAAAAGGCGCGGGTGCGTCAGCTTTATGCTGAAGGCAAGGTGGACCGACAGGCGCTGCTGGCCGCAGAGAGTGCCTCCTATCACGGCCCCGGTACCTGCACCTTTTACGGCACCGCCAATACCAATCAGATGCTGCTCGAGGCGATGGGCCTGCAGCTGCCGGGTGCGTCCTTTGTCGCCCCAGATGGCGAGTTGCGCGATGTGCTGACGCGTGAGGCAGCGGCCGCAGCAGTAAAACTGGCGCGGGATGGGCGAGGGCGGCTGGCTGATGTGCTGGATGAACGCGCGCTGATCAACGCGGTGGTTATGCTGCTGGCAACCGGTGGCTCGACCAATTTGACGCTGCATCTGGTGGCCATCGGGCAGGCCGCAGGCCTGCAACTCGACTGGGATGACATGGCAGAGTTGTCGCATGTGGTGCCGACTTTGGCGCATATCTACCCTAGCGGCAAGGCCGATATCAATCAGTTTCAGGCGGCCGGCGGCACCGCTTTCCTGTTTCGCCAGTTGCTCGATGCAGGGCTGCTGCATGCGGATGTGCAGACGGTCGCGGGCGAGGGTCTTGAGTGTTACACGCGTGAGCCGGTGCTGGAGGACGGCGAACTGATCTGGCGTGAAGGGGTTGCTGCCAGTCTGGATGAGCAGGTGTTGCGCGGAACCGCTGAGCCGTTCGCGGCCGACGGTGGGCTGCGGGTCATCGCCGGCACCTTGGGTCGTGGTGTGGTTAAGGTGTCGGCAGTGGCGGCGGAGCATCGTCAGGTTACGGCTGGCTGTCGCGTGTTCGATAGCCAAGCTGATTTTGTCCACGCCTTCGAGGCCGGCGAGTTAACTGGCGACCTGATCGCAGTCGTGCGCTTCCAGGGGCCGGCAGCCAACGGGATGCCCGAGCTGCACCGGCTGATGCCGTACCTCGGCGTCATGCAGGATCGCGGGCAGCGGGTGGCGCTGGTCACCGACGGACGTCTGTCTGGTGCCTCCGGCAAGGTGCCTGCGGCTATTCATCTGTGCCCGGAGGCCTTGCACGGCGGTCCGATAGCGCGTCTGCGCGATGGTGATGTACTGCGGCTCGATGCCGACGCGGGCACCCTTGAAATTGAGGTACCTGTGGCCGAGTGGCAAGCGCGCTCAGCTGCCTCCGCGCCGGAGGCGGTGCGCCGTGGCTGGGGGCGAGAGCTGTTTGCCTTTATGCGCGCCGAGGCCAGTGCAGCAGATCAGGGCGGCAGTGTCTTTACTGCCAGTCTGCGAGAGGCGGATCAGTAATGCTGGATATGGACGCGCGGCTGGCCGAGCAGGGCGTCACGCTGAAGCGTTCTGCCGACGCCCTGCAGCAGGCCGATACGCTGGCCGCAGCGGTCGTCGAGCGGCTGCGAGCGGCCATCAATGAGCGGGGGCAGGCGCGCCTGGCGCTGTCCGGCGGACGCAGTCCTGTTCCGTTCCTCCAAGTGCTGGCACGGCATGTTCTTGAATGGGAACGTGTGCACGTGACCCTGGTCGACGAGCGCTGGGTGCCCGAGCAGGATCCGCAGAGCAACGCCGGATTGCTGCGCCGCCATTTGGCGTCCGTATTTGAACGTGTGCACTGGCTGCCGCTCTATCTCGGTGGGTCACCACAGGCTGATGCAGCGCAGGCCAGTGAGGCGCTGACCGACTGGCTGCCATTGGATGTGGTAGTGCTCGGCATGGGGGCGGATGGCCATACCGCGTCGCTGTTTCCTGGAGCAGCAGGGCTGATGGAGTGGTTGTCGCGTGATTGCAGACATGGCTGTGTTGCCACTCAAGCGCCCGACGGCTCGCCGAGGTTGACCATGACCGGCCGTGCGTTACACTCCGCTCGGTACCGGCTGCTGGCGATCAGCGGCGAAGCCAAGTTGCAGACCCTCAAGGCTGCAATCGAGGCGCAGCAACCGGGCGCCTGGCCAATTGCGGCTTTTGTAGATGCACCGATGGATATTTACTACTGCCCGGAAGATGGTCGGCCCAATGACGTCACTGACTGAAAAAACGCAAATGCTGGACGACCTGTTCAGCCAATCCCGCCTGCTGCCGCTGCTTAACATTGAGCGGCTGGAAGATGTGCTGCCGTTGGCCGATGCGCTGGCCGAAGGTGGTGTGACCACGCTGGAAATCACCTTGCGTACTGCGCTGGGTATCGATGCGATCGCGCTGCTGCGCGCTGAGCGTCCAGCGCTGACGGTCGGTGCCGGTACGGTGCTGGGTGCGGATCAGTTCGCGGCGGTGTTGGCGGCTGGGGCGCAGTTTGTGGTGACCCCGGGCTGCACTGACGAACTACTGCAGTGTGGTATCGACGGTCCGGTGCCATTGCTGCCGGGGATCGCTACGGCATCGGAGTTGATGGTCGGCTATCGGCTTGGCTATCGCCGCTTCAAACTCTTTCCCGCGCATATTCTTGGCGGGGCTGGCCTGCTCAAGGCCTTTTCCGGGCCGTTCAAGGATGTGCGCTTTTGCCCGACGGGCGGCGTCTCGCAGGATAACCTGGCCGCCTATCTGGCGTTATCCAATGTCATGGCGGTGGGCGGAAGTTGGGTGGCGCCGCCGGATTTGATCGCCCGGTCACGCTGGGCAGAGATCACGTCTCTCGCCCGTGCGGCAGGGCAGGTCGGCAGCGCCTGAGGCAGCTGCCGCAACCGGGTCAGGGCTTGCTCGGGTCGACGAAGCCGTCCGGCTTGATCACCAAAACGTCGCACGGCACCGAGTCGAGCAGGCGCTCTGCGGTGTGACCGATCAGGGCGCTGTCCAGCCGTGAGCGTGACACCGCACCCATGATCAGCAGGTCGACCTTTTCTTTCTCCAGAAACTCGGGCAGTGCCTCTTCCGGGTCGCCGTCGAGCAGATGGGACTCCGCGCTTTCCGACGCCGAGCGGCCCAGCAGCTGGCTGAACGCGGTGGCGTGGTGCTGCTTAACATCGTTGGCGTAGCCTTCGTAGTCGGCGATCACGCTGGCATCAAACACCATGGTGCGGGGTAACGGTGTGTAGCAGTGCACCAGGTCCAGCTTGGCGGTGAGTGTTTTGCTCAGGCTGGTCGCCGCTGCGATCAGCTTGTGATCCAGTGCGGCCGGTTTGTCGGCACTGTGCAGCGGATCGACGCTGGCACATAGGCGGTCGATGGCCTTGTCGCCGTGCTTAACTAGCCAGAGCGGTACTTCGCAGTGGCGGATCAACTGCCAGTCGGCGCTGCTGAGCAGCAGGCGTTTGAGCACGTTGTGATGGTGAGTGGCCTTGACCACCAGATCAGGCTTGCGCTCGGCGACTTCGCGCAACACATGGCGATCCAGGCGCTTGCCCCAGACAGCGGTGACGTCGACGCTGATGCCTTTGGCGCGCAGCGGTGCTGCGAGTGCTTCAAGGTGTTCGCGATGGTGTCCGAGCAGTGACTCGCGGGCTTTCTCCAGTGCCGCAGACTCAAACAGCAGGCCGCCGTCCAGCGCCGGAATATAGTCACAAATCATCAAGCTGAGGCGTGCCCCGGGGAAGCGCTCGGCCAGGTTGACGGCGCGATCGAGCGCGGGTTGCTGTTGTTCGCTGGTGGGGTCGATTACGACCAGCAGGTGTTTGATATCCATGCAGCTGACTCCTGTTATCCAAGTGACACCGTATACGCTCAGAATACTCAGCCTAGAGCATGGAGTGGGGATTTACACTGACCTGTATCAAGCGGTGATGGGGTGAAGATTTGGCTGGTGATGCCGATACAAAGCCATCGTCCGGAGGTAAACATGAACAGATATTGGTTGCCGTTGGTTGCTTTGGTGCTGCTGAGTGGCTGCTCAAGCGGGTACAAGAAGCACCTCGACAGGGCCTATGACGCCTATGCGCAAGGCGAGTGTGCGAGTGTGATTGCCGAGCTATCGCGCACCGAACGGTTGATTCGCTCCCGTCCTTATTTACAGCCTGAGATTTCGTTGTTGCGAGGCCAGTGCCTGGAGCGGCAGGGGTTCTATCTGGATGCAATCCAGATTTACCGCTTTATGCTCGACAGTTACCCCAAAAGTGAATACAGCTACCGCGCTGCGGCACGGCTCGAAACCTTGCGCCAACTGGGGCATTACGATCCGGCGCGCCCTGTTCCTCCGGTCGCAGAGTAACGTCGTGATGTGCGCACAAGGTTGGCGAGGTAGTGGCAGTCCGCTATTCTGAAAAGATCCATCTGCGCAGGGACAGGCGATGACTCACCTCAAACTGGTGACGGCCGCATTGCTGCTATGCAGTCTCAATGCACACGCTCAGATCTACCGTTGGGTGGATGCTGACGGGCAGGTGCATTTTGAGCAGCGACCGCAGCCGGGCTCAGAGGAAGTCGAGGTGCGTCCGCAGGTTGTGGAGCGTGACGAGCGTGTGCGTCAGAGCGAAGCGACCATGCAGCGCTTGATGGACATACGGGATCAGGAGCGGCAGCAACAGCGTGATCTGATGGTCCAGCATCGACAGGACCGCGAGGCACGTTGTCAGGACATGCGACAGCGACTCGCGATGTTTGAAGCGCGCGCTTACTGGTACGAAGAGGATGCCGACGGTAACAGGGTTGAGGTATCCAAAGCACGGCTGGCGGAGGCTGAGTCCTCGCTGCGGCAACGGATCGCGGAGCAGTGCTGACATGCAAGTTATTCCAGGTTCCAACCAAGGGCCTTCGATTGAGCAGCGGCGTATCCCGCGGCATCATCTGAGTGCCTACCTATGTGTCTACAACAGCCGAACCGGGCGACCGATGGGCTACATCGGCAATATTTCCCGCGAAGGCATCATGGTGATTTGCGCGCTTCCGGTCATGCTTGACCAGGAGTACGAACTGGAGCTGCAGCTCCCTGATCTGGATGACCCGCTTGGTGCCCAGCGGCTGGCGTTTCGTGCTCGCAGTCACTGGTGTCGAGCAGACGTGACCCCCAGCCACTTCGACTGCGGCTTCAGCGTGATCACCAACCGTGAGGCCTTTGCCGGGCTGGCGCATGCATTGCAGCGCTATTTCCGCTTTGATCAATTGTCGGATGCCTGACGCCAGTCATTGCGGTAACCTGCCCCTTTGACCGTGGTGAGGGGCGCATGAGCAAGAGCTTTTTCTGGTACGACTTCGAGTCAACCGGTATCGATCCCAGACGGGACCGTCCGGTTCAGGTTGCCGGTGTGCGCACCAACGAAGCGCTGGAAGAAATCGGCGAGCCACTGTGTATCGACGCGCGCCTGCCGCCGGACGTGCTGCCTCATCCGCAGGCTTGCCTGGTCACTGGTATCAGCCCGCAGCGGCTGGAGCAGGGACTGGGTGAGGCTGAGTTCATGCATCAACTGCACGAGCAGATGATTCAACCTGGCACCTGTTCGGTTGGCTACAACAGCCTGCGTTTTGATGACGAGATGACCCGTTTCTCGTTGTATCGCAATTTCTACGACCCCTACGCGCGCGAGTGGCAGGGCGGCAACAGTCGCTGGGATCTGCTCGACGGCTTGCGCGCCGCTCATGCGTTGCGCCCGGAAGGGATAGAGTGGCCTCAGGTTGAGGGTTTTACCAGTCTGAGACTTGAACTGTTGACTGCCGCTAATAGCATAGATCATGGACAGGCGCACGACGCACTGGCTGATGTGCGGGCGACCATCGCCATGGCACGCCTTTTCAGGCAGGCGCAGCCGCGGCTGTATGACTATTTGCTTGGGCTGCGCGATAAGCGCCGAGCAGCAGAGTTCATTGATCTGCAGCGGGTACGTCCGCTGGTGCACGTTTCCGGTCGCTTTGGGCGGGAGCGTAGTGGCCTTGCATTGGTTCTGCCGCTGGGCTGGCACCCGGTTAACCGCAATGCGGTGATTGTCTATGACCTCGCTGCAGACCCTGCGGTCTTGACTGACCAGACACCCGAGCAGGTGCGGCAGTTTCTCTATACGCGAACTGAGGACTTGCCTGAAGGACAGGCGCGTCCGGGGCTCAAGCTGGTGCATTTGAACAAGTGCCCGGTGCTGGCAGATATCAAGGTGCTGCAACCGACCGATATCGAGCGTTTGCAGCTGGATATGCCGACGCTGCTGGCGCGCGCCGAGCTGCTGGCTGGGTGGCGCGAGAGCGGGCAAGGGGCTCTTGCCGAAATTTATACTGATCAGCCTGTTCAGCAGAGCCAGGATCAGGACGCCGAGCTGCAGTTATACGATGGCTTCCTATCTGACTCGGATCGCCGTTTGCTACCGGCAATCCGTGAGGCTGACGGAGCTGCGTTGGGCAGCATGCGCTGGCCGCTGCGCGATCAGCGTCTGGTCGATATGCTGTTTCGCTATCGGGCGCGCAATTTCCCCGACACGCTGTCGCCGGATGAGCAGCAGCAATGGGCTGGCTATTGTCGAGCTCGGTTGGCGGGTGAGCAGGGTGGTGCGCCGGTTACACTGGCCGAGTTTATGGCGAGTATCGAGGCGTTGTTGCCCGAACTCTCGGTTGATCAGCAGCAACTGTTGCTCAGTTGGCGCGACTACGGCGGGAAATTGGCCGCTCAGCTCGGGTTGTAAAAGACAGATATAAAAAAACCGATGCCAAGCATCGGTTTTTTTTGGAGAGAAATCTTAGCCCAGGATAGTAACCCAAGACTCGACGGTATCGCCGCCGTATTGTTCTTTCCAGGCTTTAAGGGTTTTGTGGTTGCCACCCTTGGTTTCAATTACTTCACCGGTGTGCGGGTTTTTGTACTGCTTGACCTTGCGAGCACGCTTGCTGCCAGTTGCAGCAGCCTTGCCTTTACCTGCGCCCAGTTTGTTGTCCGGGTCGAGGATGGCAGTGATGTCTTTCAGGGACTTGTTGTACTGTCCCATCAGGCTACGCAGTTTTTCTTCGAACTCGATTTCTTTTTTCAGCTTGTCGTCGTTGGACAGAGAGGTTAGACGATCTTTGAGTTCGCGAATCTGTTCTTCGATATGACGGTATTCTTGCAGCATTGACATATAAATTTATCCTTGCTGGGAGTTGGGATAATCAGGACCGTTGAATAATAGTTTAAGAGCAAAAAACGTACAACAAGTTATCTTGGGTAACTAAGCAACAAAGCATGCTATTTGGCACGCTATGCAATATTTACCGGCAGAACTGACTAACTTTGTGCTGCTATCAGGACGGATATTGAAGCTCTGTGCGCAGGGTGACGCCTGGTTGACATAATCCTTCGCACTGCTGGTCTGTTTGTGGCTGCGCGGTCATGGCGCAGCGGGTAAAATGCCGCAGCCCGCAACCACTGAGCCAGTGGTCATTCAGGCGAGCAGAGTTGCTTATATACAGGAGAGAAGATGCGTACTTTCAGGCTGGTAATCGCGTGCCCCGACCGTGTCGGGATTGTTGCCAAGGTAAGTAATGTTCTGGCGACCTACAACGGTTGGATTACCGAAGCCAATCATCACTCGGATAACCTCTCCGGCTGGTTCTTCATGCGCCACGAAATTCGTGCCGACTCGCTGCCGTTTGATCTTGAAGGATTGCGTACGGCCTTCGCACCTATTGGTGAAGAGTTTCAAATGGATTGGCGGGTGAGTGATTCAGCTGTACGCAAGAAAGTGGTGCTGATGGCAAGTCGCGAGTCTCATTGTCTTGCCGACTTGTTGCACCGCTGGCACAGCGGTGAACTGGATTGTGATATTACCAGCGTGATTTCCAATCATGATGATCTTCGCAGCATGGTGGAATGGCATGGTATTCCCTTCCATCACGTCCCGGTTGATCCGAAGGATAAGGAACCGGCCTTTGCGGACGTTACTCGGCTGGTAGAAGAACAGCAGGCCGAGTGCATTGTACTGGCGCGCTATATGCAGATTCTGCCGCCGCAACTGTGCGAACGTTATGCCCACAAGATCATCAATATTCATCACAGCTTCTTGCCCTCGTTCGTCGGCGCCCGCCCGTATCACCAGGCCGCCCAGCGCGGGGTAAAGCTGATTGGTGCTACCTGTCACTACGTCACTGAAGAGCTTGATGCTGGCCCGATTATCGAGCAGGACGTCGTTCGCATTACCCACCGAAACAACGCCGAGGACATGGTGCGTCTGGGTAAGGATGTGGAGAAGATGGTGCTGTCGCGTGGCTTGCGTTATCACTTGGAAGATCGTGTGCTTGTTCACGACAACAAGACCGTGGTGTTCAGCTAAGCTGTAAAGGAGAAACCCGAGCAGGAGGCTGTATGCTGAAATCTGTAAAAGTGCGCGACTACATGACCACGGATCTGGTCACCTTTACCCCGGACATGGATTTGTTCCGAGCTATAGATAAGTTGTTGACGCACCGCATTTCGGGTGCGCCGGTGCTGGATGAAAACGGCTATCTGATCGGGTTGCTGTCGGAAGGCGATTGCCTCAAGGGCATTCTGGCCGGCAGCTATTTTGAGGAGGCAGGTGGCTCGGTCGCCTCGGTGATGACCACGGTGGTAGAGACCATTGATGCGGATGCCGATATCGTCAAAGCTGCCGAGCACTTCATTAGTCAGCGACGCAGGCGCTTGCCTGTTGTCGACGATGGGCAGCTGGTTGGTCAGATTAGTAGGCGTGACATTCTGCGTGCCATGCAGACCTACAATGAGCATGCGGCACCAAAGTGAAGGATGACGAGGATGAGACCGCATTCAGCCCTCTGGATGCGGGATCAGCGGGTCTTCCGGCGACGCGCGGAGAGGGCTGTCTCGCCCGGTTCGACCCTGATGAGCTGACTGATGATATGGGCGTGGACTTCAGTGACTCTGCGTCTTTTGTGCAGCCGGAGCAGAGTTCGCCTTAGCTGGTAGTCGGCTCTGTCGAGTGGCATAGTGTCATCATTCGGCAGGACGCTTCGCAGCTGGTTTGACGTTGGCTGACTCGCAGTACGCTCAGCAGGGAATGCGTCCATATTGTTTATTGGGGGTCGCAGTTGACCACGCTGAAGAAAATTCCTACCCAGTCCTTGCGCGTTGGCATGTATGTCGACAAGTTTTGTGGTTCCTGGCTGCAGCATCCGTTCTGGAGCAAGAAGGTGCTGGTTGAGGACACCAAAACGCTCAATACCATTCTGCAAAGCTCGGTTGCAGAAGTAATCATCGATGTCAGCAAAGGGCTCGATGTCGAAGCAGCAGCGCAGTCTGATGTTCAGGCGTCTGTGGAGGCCCCCTCCGAAGTCGAGATCGCTATGGCCGAGGTTGAGGCTGCGAGCGCGTCAGCTTCCGCGCCGAGCGATAGGGTGATCAGGGCCTCGATGGCCGATGAAGTGCGGCGTGCCCAGCAGATCTTTCGCAAGGGCAAGCAGGCGGTCAAGGATATTTTCAAGGACGTGCGTCTGGGCAAGGCCGTCGAAACCGAGGGGCTGCAGCACCTGGTCAATGAAATGAACCTCTCGCTCAGCCGCAATCCGCAGGCGCTGATCAGCGTCGCGCGCATCAAGTCCAAAGATGAATATACCTACCTGCACTCGGTGGCTGTGGCGGCTTTGATGGTCGGCATGGCACGGCTGTGTGATATGTCTGAAGAGCAGGTGCTGGAGGCCGGCATGGCCGGACTGCTGCATGACATGGGGAAGGCGGTCATGCCGGAGGCGGTGCTTAACAAACCGGGCAAGCTGACGGATGCAGAGTTCGCCATCATGCGTTCGCATCCGGTCGAGGGGCACAAGTTGCTGCTGGACTGGGACGGGGTACCGGAGGCGGTACTGGACGTCTGTCTGCACCACCATGAAAAGATGGACGGCACCGGCTATCCAGAACGGCTGGGCGGCGAGGGCATTTCCCAGCTGGCGCGGATGGGGGCAATCTGTGATGTGTATGACGCTATCACCTCAAACCGTCCCTACAAGGCAGGATGGGATCCGGCCGAATCCCTGAGTCGCATGGCCAGTTGGCAGGGCCATTTTGATCCGGTGTTGTTCAAGCTGTTCGTTCGCATGCTGGGCATTTATCCGGTTGGCTCGTTGGTCCGCCTGCAGTCTGAGCGTCTGGGTGTGGTGATCGAGCAGAGTGGCAATTCCTTGCTCACGCCCAAGGTGAGTGTGTTCTACTCTGCGCGCCTGAAGCAGGCACTGCCAATCACCGTCATTGATTTGGCCGATGAACAGGAAACATACCGGATCATCAGCCGGGAAAGCCCGGAAGATTGGCCATTCAAGCATCTGGATCAACTTTGGTTACCCAACTAAAGCGATAGCGAGCATAAAAAAAACCGCCCAATGGGCGGTTCAGACTGCTGACGAACCCCGCATTTTCGCGGGGTTTCGTTTTTCTGGGACGCT